>CAJXXO010000153.1 GCA_913062655.1 uncultured Bacteroidota bacterium
CGGTTTCTGCACAGAGACAGAAGAGGATCACCAGGAAACGCTGAGTATGCTGGAAACGGTGAAGTACGACATGAACTACATGTTTTACTACTCTGAACGGCCTGGCACATTGGCGGCCCGTAAACTTGAGGACGATGTGCCTTTAGAGACCAAGAAAAGAAGATTAAGTGAGATCATTCGTCTACAAAACCAGCACTCCTACGAGCGTAACCAAGCCGATGTGGGCAAGACGTTCAAGGTGCTGATTGAGGGCAACTCCAAACGCTCTGATGCGGAATGGTGTGGCCGAAATGATCAAAATAAAATGATCGTATTCCCCAAAACGGCTGATCATTTACAACCCGGTGACTACGTGAAGGTAACGGTGACTGACTTCACCTCCGCTACTTTGCGTGGCGAGATAACAGCAACCGTGTAAATATGGCATTCGAACCGGCAACATTTGGACAGAAGGAGTTGAATAGCGTAAAGCAGCGGTTTGGCATCATTGGGAATGCCCCTTCGTTAAACTACGCCTTATCTGTCGCTATGCGTGTGGCGCCAACGGATCTTTCGGTGTTGATCACCGGGGAGAGCGGAGTAGGTAAGGAGGTGTTTTCCAAGATCATTCACAACCTTAGCCCCCGTAAGCACAACAGCTTTATTGCTGTCAATTGTGGTGCCATTCCGGAAGGTACGATCGACTCAGAGCTTTTCGGCCACGAAAAAGGGGCCTTTACCGGGGCCACCGATATGCGTAAAGGGTACTTTGAGACCGTAAGTGGCGGTACCATTTTTCTTGATGAGATTGGAGAAATGCCGGTGAGCACACAAGCACGGCTGCTGCGCGTGTTGGAAACCGGTGAATTCATAAAGGTGGGATCGTCTAAGGTGCAGAAAACCGATGTTCGGGTGGTGGCGGCTACCAACGTTGACCTGCTGGAAAATGTGCAACAAGGTAAGTTTCGTGAAGACCTCTACTACCGGCTGAATACGGTACCCTTATTTGTGCCACCCTTACGGGAAAGGGGAGAAGATATCCACCTGCTATTCCGCAAGTTTACAACAGACTTTGCCGACCGTTACCGCACTCAGCCGGTCAGGCTATCACCCGAGGCGGTGCAGTTGTTGAATGATTACGACTGGCCTGGAAATGTGCGGGAACTCAAGAATGTCGCTGAACAGATCTCCGTATTAGCAGTAGATCGGGCCATTGGTGCAGAGGAGCTCATGCCTTTTCTGCCCAATCAACAGTCGCGGTTGCCGGCCATCTACAAGTCGCAAGCCCAGGGTACACCCGACATGAGCGAACGGGAGATCATGTACAAGCTGCTATTCGATATGCGCAAGGACTTGAACGACCTGAAAAGTTTTGTGCTGCGCATGGCCGATGTCACTAATATGCCCACTGAATCGAATGATTTTCGAGACGATTTTGGCAAAGAAGAGCAACTGGACAACCACCTCGATCTGATACAAGACCCGGAAAAGAATCCTATTGTAATATCGCAGGCCACACCCCGTTATTCAGAAAGTGCACCAGTTGACGAGGAGGAGTCGCTCTCCATTGCAGATAAAGAGCGTGAACTGATTATCAAAGCGTTGAAAAAGCACAAGGGGAAGCGTAAGGATGCTGCCTTGGACCTGGGTATCTCTGAGCGTACCCTCTATCGTAAAATCAAAGAATACCACATTGATGAATAGCATAAGGGGGGTGGTTGTTTTGTTCGTACTATTCCTGCTAGGGGGGTGCTACTCTTTTCAAGATGCGAGCTTCGATCCGAATTTGAAAACCTTCACCGTAGACCTATTTGTTAATGAATCGTCCAATACCAACCCAGCGCTGAGTCAGCAGTTTACCGAATCGCTGAAGGATAAAGTGATCTCTGAAAGCAACTTGCGCTTTATAGAGTCGCAGCAGGCAGATGTGGTGTTTTCCGGGGCCATTACCCGGTACCAGGTGGAAGCTTTAGCACCCGGGGCCAACGAAGTAGCCGATCAGAATCAGCTTACTATGGCGGTGAAAGTATCCTTCATCAATAATACCAAACCGGGTGATACCTGGGAACAAACTTTTTCCCGGTTTGCCAACTTTGAGAGTAACCTTAACTTTATCAATATTGAAGACGAATTGGTCACTGAGATCATTCGTCAACTCGTAGACGATATTTTCAGACGTGCCTTTGTCAATTGGTAACATGCAACCCGAGACCATAGCCCAAATCATAGAAGACCTGAGCCTGCTGCACGAAGTAACAGTGGAAGAGCTGGAAGGGGTGGTGAAGCAATACCCCTACTTTGCGATGGGGCACGTTTTATTGCTGAAGAAGTACCAATTGGTAGATGGTCAACAGTTTGATCGATACTTGCCCATGGCAGCCATCCACGTGGCTGATAGAAAGCGGTTGCACGCTTTTGTGGAGGCCACCATACCGGAGCCCGTGCCTGTAGAGCCAACAGAAGAGAGCGATTCGCAAACTACGGAAGCAAAGACAGCAGCAGATGAATTGATGGCCTACCTGGCTGATAAGCCATCGCCAGCTACGGATAATCCGCCTTCATCGGTAGCTGCCCCTGCAGCCGAGACAGCAGATGAAGAATCGACCGGGGAAGAAGCAGAGTCTTTGGTAGACGAAACAACAGCCCCTGCCGAAGTGCCGGTAGAGGAAGAAAGCCCAGCGGCAGACACAGAGCCGGTTTCGCAGGCTGAACCGACTGATACAGCAACGACTGCCGGGCCGCCCATCGATGCGGAGAAGCATACTTTTGGGGAATGGCTGCAGCGATTCGCAGGAACACCCAAAGCTGAAACAACACCAGCGCAAGCGGATACCCAACAAAAGGAAGCGAACCTGCCAACTGATCCTGCTGCGGCAGGAGAAGCCTTTATGGCTAGGCAACTACAGTCAGATACACCGCATGATAAGCTTATCACCGGCAATAATCCGGTAGATAGCGAGGAAATAGAGGCGGTAGAGGGCCAAGCTAAAAAGAGTGTTGAAATGGGAGATGCGCTGGTGACCGAAACTTTAGCCAAGATCTTTACAGCGCAAGGCAACCGGGCCAAAGCCATCGAAACCTACGAGAAACTACGTTTGAAATATCCGGAAAAAAGTGATTACTTTGCAGCGCAAATTGAGAAACTTCAGGAAAACCAGTCCTAAATGTTAGTTGTACTTACCATTCTGATAACCATTGCTTGCATTTTGCTGACTTTGGTCGTGTTGATCCAAAATCCCAAAGGGGGTGGATTAGGAGCATCTTTTGGTGGCTTTAATAACCAAGTGATGGGCGTACAGCGTACGACTGACTTCCTCGAGAAGGCTACCTGGACCCTGGCCATCGTATTGATCGCCTTCAGCCTGCTAACCAAATTCTTTGTGCCTTCCAGCACGGCCCCTGCCGAGCCGGCTGCCGTAGAAGCACCCGCACAACAGCCTGCCCAGCAACCTTCTGAGCCGCTGAACTAAGCGGAAGCCGCCAAATACCTTACAAATAGACGTTTCGCCACCGGCAGTAAAGTCTCTCTTTCCGGGAAAGGCATCTTACTGTATACCAGGTAGGTGGCCGGTAGATAAGACAGTTCAAAATCCCTTACCAATTGTTCTTTCAACTGCTCGAAGGTGGTGACTCGCTGTTTGTCATAGTCTCTTTTCCAAACGGTCCGCAAACCACGATACTTTTCTTCCGCCCTTTCATAGATCGAAAGTTCATAAGCATACAGGCGAGTGGTAACGCTTTTCTCTTTGTAGAGAAAAAAGTAGCCGAAAGAAGTATCTAAGGGCATCACACCAATAGGTTCCACTTGCAGTTGTTCCTCCACATAATCATAGATGGAGCGACCATTATCCAATTCCTTTTTGATCCTGGGCAGGGCAAAGTCAATAATCTGTTCCACAATTTCCAGGTAGGCATCATCGGCTGCCATTTTTTCAAAAGCAAGCGTAAACCGCTCCAGGTCAATGCGGGTGAGCCGTTTCGGCATTTGCTCCTCTGTGGATTGCTTGCGTTGACGTAAACCGACCAGGTTGTTGTAGTGCTCCACCAGTTCTGCCAGGGAAGGGTAGAGGCGCTGTTCGTTGAAATGGCGTCCTACATGCTGCAAATAGGCGAGCAACATGTACTTCTTGTACTCAAAGTCAATGTGTCCTTCTGTTACCCAGTTGTTTGACAAGGGGCGCATAGGCTACTCTTTTTTGAATAAAAAGACTTTTCGTACAAAAAGATAGGAAATGCCTGTCAAAATGGTACAACCGGATGTACACCTGACAGTGGAAAAGTGTCAATCCGTCAGCGATGACTGACGGCTTCAGGGTGAATAGTGAAAAAATGTCCTTTTTTTCGTTTTGGCACAACAAGTGCAATACCTGCCCACGTGAGTTTAAAACACCATTGTTAACTAAAAACACAACAGCAATGAGCGTAAACATCAAACCATTGGCTGATCGCGTGCTGGTAAAGCCAGCCGAGGCCGAGGAAACTACTAAGTCGGGTATCATCATTCCGGACTCTGCCAAAGAGAAGCCACAGCGCGGTACCATTCTCGCTGTAGGTAATGGTAAGAAGGATGAGCCGATGACCGTGAAAGAAGGGGATACCGTGTTGTACGGCAAGTATGCCGGTACGGAGATTAACATTGACGGAGATGACCTGCTGATCATGCGCGAAAGTGACATTTTCGCCATCATCTAATCTGATCTACACAAGCAATTACCCAAATAAAAAATACGATTACCATGAGTAAATTGATCAATTTTGATAGAGAAGCCCGCGAACACCTGAAAAAAGGGGTGGATGCGCTGGCCAATGCCGTGAAGGTGACATTGGGTCCTAAGGGCCGCAATGTAGTACTCGAGAAGAAATTTGGTGCACCATCAGTAACCAAGGACGGTGTAACGGTTGCCAAGGAAATCGAACTCGAGGATCCATTTGAAAATATGGGCGCACAGATGGTGAAGGAAGTAGCTTCCAAAACCTCTGATGTAGCCGGTGACGGAACCACAACGGCAACGGTGTTGGCCCAGGCACTTATTAATGCTGGTTTGAAAAATGTAGCAGCAGGTGCCAACCCTATGGACCTGAAGCGTGGTATTGACAAAGCCGTTACTGCTGTAGTGAGCAAGCTGCAAGGCATCAGCGAAGTAGTGGGGGATGACAATAACAAGATCAAGCAGGTAGCTACCATCTCTGCTAACAATGATGAGAAGATCGGTACCCTGATCGCTGAGGCCATGCAGAAAGTGAGCAAGGAAGGCGTAATCACCGTGGAAGAAGCAAAAGGTACCGAAACCTACGTTGATGTAGTGGAAGGTATGCAGTTCGACCGTGGGTACTTGTCTCCTTACTTCGTGACCAACACCGAGAAGATGGAAGCAGAGTTGGAGAACCCATACATCCTGATCCACGACAAGAAGATCAGTGCGATGAAGGACCTGCTGCCTATCCTTGAGAAGACAGCGCAGTCTGGTGCTCCACTATTGATCATCTCTGAGGATATCGAAGGTGAAGCCTTGGCTACATTGGTCGTAAACAAGATTCGCGGTACGCTAAAAATTGCTGCGGTGAAGGCACCGGGTTTTGGTGATCGCAGAAAGGCTATGTTGGAAGACATCGCTATCCTGACCGGTGGTACGGTAGTGAGCGAAGAGCGTGGCTACAAGCTGGAAAATGCTGACATGAGCTACCTCGGCCGTGCAGAGAAAGTAGTGATCGACAAGGACAACACTACTATCATCAATGGATCAGGTGAGCAGTCTGACATACAGGCCCGTGTAAACCAGATCAAAGCTGAGATTGAGAATAGCACGAGCGACTACGATAAGGAGAAGCTGCAAGAGCGCTTGGCCAAGCTGGCCGGTGGTGTAGCGGTATTGTACGTGGGTGCAGCTACTGAGGTAGAGATGAAGGAGAAGAAAGACCGTGTAGATGACGCCTTACACGCTACACGTGCTGCTGTAGAAGAAGGTATTGTACCCGGTGGTGGTGTAGCATTGATCCGCGCTATCGAGGCAATGGATGCTGTAGATACAGAGAATGATGATGAAGCTACAGGAGTTGACATTGTTCGCAGAGCATTGGAAGAGCCGCTCCGTCAGATCGCGCACAATGCCGGTATCGAAGGTTCTATCGTAGTACAAAAGGTACGCGAAAGCAAGGACGATTATGGCTTCAATGCTCGTACAGAAGTGTACGAAAACTTGAAGGAAGCCGGTGTAATCGATCCAACCAAAGTGGCACGCGTAGCCGTAGAAAATGCAGCATCAATTGCTAGCATGGTACTGACTACCGAGTGCATCATCGCTGATAAGCCTGAAGAAGAGAGTGCAGGCGCTGGCATGCCAGACCCATCAGGTATGGGCGGCATGGGCGGCATGATGTAATTGATCGCTTACGCTGATAAAATAGAAGGGCTATCCATTTGGGACAGCCCTTTTTTTTATTCATTTACATATCTGAATTTACAATAGCGTACGCGGCCAGTGGGAGTGGGATAGCTTCTAAGAAGGCTTCGACAAA
>CAJXXO010000154.1 GCA_913062655.1 uncultured Bacteroidota bacterium
AGAGGCGTTGGCGGTGTTGCAAGGCAAAAAGAACCGCATCATTCTGAAGCGCAAGGCATTGGCATTGCCGAAGCGACAATTCAAGAGCCTGCTCAATGGTGTGGTCGAACAGGATAAGGATGCCTCCATCGAAGGAGCGGAGCAGTTTGCGTATGTGACGGATAAGCGACCGACAACTGCAGAGGAGGCAGACCTGGTTTTTGCCATGAAGGTCTGTAAACACCTGAAGTCGAACGCCATTGCCGTAGCCAAGGATAGGCAGTTGATAGGCATGGGGGCGGGGCAAACCAGCCGGGTGGACGCCCTACAACAGGCGGTGGCCAAAGCCCGTCATTTCGATTTTGACACCACCGGTGCCGTATTGGCTTCAGATGCCTTTTTTCCGTTTAAAGACAGTGTGGAGTTGGCCCACCAAGCCGGCATAGCGGCCGTCATACAGCCCGGAGGCAGCAGGCGCGATCAGGAGTCGATCGACTATTGCAACGCAAATGGGCTGGCTATGGTAATGACGGGCGTTCGTCATTTCCGCCATTGATGCATTTTTAACTAATTTAGGTGGCTTCGTTGCCATCACCTTGTAAACGCCAGGAAAGCAATAATGGGATTATTTAGTTTCTTCAGCCAGGATATAGCCATTGACCTAGGAACGGCCAATACCCTGATTATATACAACGATAAAGTAGTTGTAGATGAGCCCTCCATTGTGGCCATCGATCGCAAATCCGATAAGGTAATTGCCGTGGGACGCAGGGCGATGCAAATGCACGAAAAGACGCACGAGAGTCTGAAGACCATCCGACCGTTGAAAGATGGGGTAATTGCTGACTTTCAGGCAGCCGAAGCGATGATTCGCGGCATGATCAAAATGATCAACCCGAAGAAAAAATTACTGAGCCCTTCGTTGACCATGGTTATCTGCATCCCATCGGGTATTACTGAAGTGGAAAAACGCGCGGTATTCGACTCTGCCGAGCAGGCGGGTGCGAAAGAGCGTTACCTCATTCACGAACCGATGGCCGCAGCACTGGGTATCGGCCTTGATGTGCAGGAACCGGTCGGGAATATGATCATCGACATTGGAGGGGGTACCACGGAGATTGCTGTTATCGCGCTATCGGGTATCGTTTGCGATCAGTCGATACGCGTAGCAGGCGATGAATTTACCACCGACATTATCAACTATATGCGCAGACAGCATAATATGCTGATCGGTGAACGTACGGCAGAAATGATCAAGATAAACATCGGGTCGGCCTTGACGGAGTTGGACGATCCGCCCGAAGACTATCCGGTAAATGGACGCGACCTGATGACCGGTATTCCCAAGCAGATTGTGGTCAGCTACTCGGAGATTGCCCATGCCCTGGATAAGTCCATTGCCAAGATTGAAGAGGCGATCCTGAAGGCGCTGGAGATCACGCCACCAGAAGTATCGGCTGACATTTATCGCACAGGCTTGTACCTAACCGGTGGAGGCGCTTTGCTCAGGGGCCTGGACAAGCGGATCGCGCAGAAGACGAAGTTGCCGGTGCATGTAGCTGACGATCCATTGCGGGCCGTGGTGCGCGGCACCGGTATTGCGCTTAAAAACCGCAAGAAGTACGAAGCATTGCTGATGTCCTGATTGGACGAAACACGCTAATATGGCATGCGCAACTTAATCCGATTTCTCGTCCGGAACAATGCGTTTTTCCTCTTTCTGTTGCTGGAGGGACTAAGCCTGTGGCTCATACAGCGCCACCAAGCGTACCACCACATCAAAATTGTCAATAGCACCAATCAGATTACCGGAGGTATCCAGGAGACCTACCACGATATAACCGGTTACTTTGCCTTGAGGCGCATCAACGACAGTCTGCAACAGGAAATGGCACAGGCCCGGAGTGGACAATTGCCGCCTGCCTATGCGGCACAGCTCGTCAAGGTAGATACCGTGGTGGATACGATATACGAACAGCGCTATACCTATTGGCCGGTGAAGGTGATCGCCAGTACGGTGCACCATGCAGATAACTATGCCATGCTCGATAGGGGGACAAAGGACAGTGTGCGCGAAGGTATGGGTGTAATCGGGCCGGCCGGTATTGTCGGTAAAGTGGTAGCCGCCAGTCCGCATTATGCTAAAGTGATGACCGTTTTGCATCGCGATTTCCGGGCTGCGGTGCAGCTAAAAAGGCAGGGGCTGCGGGGGGCATTGCGTTGGGCGCCCTTTTCACCTACCCAAGCCAAACTTGACTACATCGTAGAGCCGGCTGACCTGAAGCTGGGAGATACGATCATCACTTCGGGCGCCTCCACCTACTTTCCCAAAGGTATAGTAGTAGGTACCATTGCCGACTTTTCGCTTACCCCCGGAGAAAACTTTTACGATATCACCGTTGATCTGGCTACTTCTTTTAGTTCAGTGCGGTATGGCTATGTGATCAAAGATCAATACCTGGCAGAAAAAGATACCTTGATGACCCTTGAGTAGTATTGTACAACATATCGCCCGCTTCATCGGCTTGCTCTTTTTGCAGGTGCTCGTGCTCAATCAGATGACCATCTTGGGCTGGGCAACACCCCTGCTGTACCCGCTGTTTGTGCTCCTCTTGCCGATTGGGATGCCGCTGGGCTGGCAGTTGCTACTGGCCTTTGGTATGGGCGTGAGTGTAGATGCCTTTGCGCAAACGGGTGGTATGCATGCCTTGGCGCTGGTGTTCATGACCTTTTTACGACCGGCCATTTTGGGTGTCATCACTCCGAAAGAAGGCTATCAGCCGGATGACCAACCCACCATAGCCGGTTTGGGCTTGTCGTGGTTCCTTGTCTATGCCGGTTTGGGATTTTTTGTACATCATTTAGTGTTTTACCTGGTGGAGATTTTAAGCCTGGTCCACTGGCAACACATGCTCTTCCGCACGGTGTTCAGTTGGGTCGCTTCTCTGCTGCTGGCCATTCTGGCCCTTTATGTCACCTATCCTAAAGCAGGTAAACGTACACTATGACCGATTTTGAGCCGCGGAAATATGTCATCATGGGCGTGATGGTCCTGTTTGGCTTACTCTACATTGGGCGGCTTTTTATGTTGCAGGTAGTGGACGAGTCGCTCAAGACGCAAGCGAGCGATGTGGGGGAGCGGATCATCTTTCCGGCTCGTGGCCTCATCTACGACCGGAACGGTAAGCTGATCGTGGGCAATCAACCCATCTATGAGCTCCTGGTGGTACAGCAGCAAGTGGGGGAAATGGATACCACACGTTTTTGTGAATTGCTGGGTATCACCGATAGCCAGTTTACTGCACGGCTGCAGAAGCTGCGGAGTAACCCGGGCCTTTTTTCCCGCCTCAAACCGGAGCCTTTTCTCCAGCAGATACCATACGAGACCTTTGCCCAGTTTGAAGAGCACCGGCACGAATTCCCCGGGTTTTACCCGCAGGTTAAAATGGTGCGGTCTTATCCCTACGGAGTGGCTGCGCATGTAGTGGGCGATATTGGCGAAGTGAGCAAGCGAGAGCGGGAGCAAAGCAACTATTACTACGAACTGGGTGAGTATGTGGGGAAAAGTGGCCTGGAGAAACAGTACGAAGAGGTGCTGCGGGGTACCAAGGGTAAACAATATTACCTGAAAGATAACATTGGTCGCTACCTGGGTCCTTTCCGCGATGGCGCCTTCGACACGGCTGCGGTGGCAGGTACCAACCTGACGACCACATTGGATATTGAATTGCAGCAGTATGGCGAGTGGCTGATGCAGAATAAACGGGGCAGCATAGTAGCGATAGAGCCGGCTACCGGAGAGATATTGGCGTTTATCAGCAGTCCGGCCTACGACCCCAATCTGCTGGTAGGCCGGGTGCGAGGCGAGAACTTCACCCAACTTCTACGGGATACAGTCAATAAACCGCTCGTCAATAGACCTTTGACAGCCTTATATCCGCCCGGGTCCACCTTCAAGCCATTGATGGGATTGATGGCCGTGCAGGAGGAGGCGATTCGGCTGGGTACCTCCTATCCTTGCCGGGGTGGGTACCTGCATGCCGGTGTTCGGGTAGGGTGCCACGCCCATGAGCCCATTGATGACCTGAACGAAGCCATTCAGCACTCTTGCAATGCCTATTTCTGTAATGCGCTCAAGCAATTTTTGGAGGCCGAACAATTTGAGAATGAAAGTGAGGGTATCGATAAGTGGGCCGATTACCTGGCGCAATTCAATCTGGGCCGGAAGACAGGCGTGGATCTGCCGGGCGAATACGGAGGCAATATTCCTGCGGCCAGCTATTTTGACAAGCTCTATGAAGGATGGCGGTGGAAAGCCATCACTGTGATCAGTCTGTCCATCGGGCAAGGGGAGATCACTACTACACCCATTCAGATCGCCAACATGTATGCGGCCCTGGCCAATGAAGGCTACTACTACCGGCCCCACCTGGTGAAGTCCATCGCCCATGATACCTCACAATTGTTGCAACAATACCGGGAAAAGCAAACGATTGCGATCGACTCGGCTTACTTTCACTATATCCTGGATGGTATGGAGCGGGTAGTCATCGATGGCACGGCCCGCCTGGCCCGCATTGATAGTGTTTCGGTTTGTGGTAAAACCGGTACGGCAGAAAATCCGCATGGCGAAGATCACTCGTTGTTTTCGGCCTTTGCACCCAAAGAAAATCCGCAAATTGCCATAGCAGTAGTGGTGGAAAATTCCGGTTTTGGCGGTACCTGGGCAGCACCCATCGCCTCCCTGATGATGGAGTTTTACCTGAAGCGCAAGATCAGTGATAGGCGGAAGTGGTTGGAGCAGCGTATGGTGCAGGCCGATTTTATCCACGAACCGGAGGAGGTGGAAGGATGAGCCTGCGGGAGAATAAATCGGAAAGCCTGGATTGGCTAACCATTTTCATGTTTGGTTGCCTGGCCCTTTTTGGCTGGCTGATGATCATTGCCGTTGACTTTCGCGAAGACACTTTTTCTCTGTTCGACTTTGGCAGTCAGCACGGAAAGCAACTGATCTGGATTGGCTCCTCGGTGGTGATCGCTACGCTTATTTTACTGCTGGACTACCGCTTTATTACCACCCTTGCTTATCCGTATTATGCCGTCATGCTGCTGCTGTTGGCCGCCACCCTGGTGCTGGCCCCCGAAGTGAAGGGGGCAAGGTCGTGGTTTATGATTGGGCCGTTTACTTTTCAACCCTCAGAATTGGCGAAGGCCGCTACCGCATTGGCGATGGCCAAGTACATCACCAGTGCCAGCACATCGATGCGGCAGTTTCGGACTCGTGTTGTCTCGCTCATGCTGCTGGTCGTTCCAGCGGGGTTAATCATTTTGCAGGGCGATACCGGTTCGGCCATCGTTTTTCTGGGGCTGATCATTGTGTTGTTTCGTGAAGGCTTCCCGGTTACCCTGCCGCTGATAGGTATGTACACAGCAGCCCTCTTTCTACTGACCGTGAAGTACGGCCCCGTAGTGATTATCATCGGATTGGCCGTTGTCTTTTTGGCTTTGGTGGGGCTGATGGCACGCAACTGGAAGCACAATCGTACACGGGTACTGGCGGTGACTACCATCTTTCTGGCCAGTGTCTCCTTCAGCTATTTTGTGGTGGATTATGTGTTTAATGATGTACTGAAACCCCACCATCAAACGCGCCTCAATGTGTTGTTGGGCAAGGAGTATAGTGCCGGGGCCGATTACAACGTACTGCAATCTAAAATCGCCATCGGTTCCGGAGGATGGGTCGGTAAAGGGTACCTGGAAGGCACGCTCACCAAGGGCGATTTTGTGCCCGAGCAGAGCACCGACTTTATATTCTCCACCGTTGGGGAGGAACTGGGGTTCGTAGGTTCGGCTTTTCTGGTCACTTTCTTCGTCCTCTTTTTGTTGCGTATTCTTTTCATTGCTGAGCGACAACGGTCCCATTTTACGCGGGTGTATGGCTATGGCGTGGCCTCCATTCTCTTTGTCCACTTTGCGGTAAACATTGGTATGGCCATAGGTATGCTGCCTGTAGTAGGTATTCCCCTGCCATTTATCAGCTATGGCGGATCCTCCTTGTGGGGGTTTACCATTCTCATTTTCCTGTTACTCAAGCTGGATGCCAACCGCAAGTTGGTATTGCGCTAGTGAATTCACCGGCAGAAACTGTATAGAGGCCACGGGCAATCACTAACTTTACCGCTCAACACAAAACCAAGACACATGCACCGGACGCATACTTGTGGGGAGCTGCGCCTCACCCAGCAAGGAGAGACAGTAACCCTGAGTGGTTGGGTACAGCGCACCCGCGACTTAGGTGGAATGACCTTCCTCGATTTACGTGACCGCTACGGTATCACACAGGTTGTATTTGATATGGACACCAACGCTGACCTGTGTCAACAAGCCCGTGAGTTGG
>CAJXXO010000155.1 GCA_913062655.1 uncultured Bacteroidota bacterium
AGGCTGGCATACAGGCCGGGCACAGAATTCCAGATCGGGAAGGTAGAACAGCCTACAACCAGCCCAATCCCTTTGGGCACCGGCTTATAGCGCTTGGCTACGGTAACATCAAACTTGCCCATTGGCTTTACCCACTCTTGCTCTTCCGGAAAACGGCTTTGCTCTTCGTACGCCATGGCAATGGCTTCCAGCGCCCGGTCGTTGGCATGTGGCCCGGAGGCTTGAAATGACATCACAAAGCTCTGCCCTGTGGTGTGCATGGTGGCATAAGCGATCTCGTAGAAACGATCTTTGATGCGCTCCAGGGAATCGATCAGTACTTCGGCACGATCGGCAATGGAGGCTTTCTTCCAGGCTTTGCGAGTTGCCTCCGCCTGGTTTACCAGCGTGTCGACAGCGTAGCTTGGGTAGGTAACCCCCAGCGCCTCACGACTGTAGGGCGACTCTTCTTCACCGATCCAACGGTCAGGCGCCCCCTGTTGCAGCCGGTCGAAGGGCTGACCCAGTTGGGCTTGGTAGTCGCCCAGCCCTTTTTTAGGGGCTTCCTCGCCATAAGCTTTTGGGTGCTCCGGGTACTGGGCAAAGAATTTTCGTTCTTGATTGGCCTTAATGGCGTTGTTCAATATTTCCTGATACGCTTCAGTCATAGTTGTATGTTTTAGGCAGTTGCTAATGCTTCTTCCACATAATCGAAGGTGGAGAGGATCTCCGGTTCACCGTCCACAATGGCGACATCGTGCTCAAAGTGTGCGGAAGGCTTTCCGTCCAAGGTAACAATCGTCCAGCCATCGCGCAATTGCTTCACCTTTCGGGTGCCGAGGTTTACCATCGGTTCAATGGCAATGACCAATCCTTCTTTCAGGCGCTTACCGGTGCCTTGCCGACCATAGTTGGGCACCTCCGGTTTTTCATGCATGGCCTTGCCCAGCCCATGCCCTACCAGTTCGCGGACGACACCATAGCCGTGGTCTTCGCAATGGGTTTGTATGGCACTGGCAATATCACCGATCCGATTGCCGGCCTGCACTTGTTCGATGCCTTTGTACAGGCTTTCCCGGGTCACCGTCAGCAGGCGTTCCACCTCCGGACTTACTTCGCCTACGGCAAAGGTGTAGGCATGGTCTCCGTAGTAGCCGTTCATCAGCACGCCACAATCGATGGAGATAATGTCTCCCTCCTCCAACGGTCTTTTGTTGGGAATGCCATGCACCACCTGCTCATTTACCGAGGTACAGAGAGAATTGGGAAAATCGTAGAGGCCCAGAAAACCGGGCACACCACCATGGTCGCGGATAAACTCCTCTGCCAGGGTATCCAGGTGGAGGGGCGTTACGCCCGGCTTCACCTCTTTGGCCAGCATACCCAGTGTCTTCGAGACCAGCAGGGCGCTCTCGCGTATAATCTCAATTTCCTCGCGTGTCTTGTAATAGATCATCCAAACAATCGCTTTAGTAGTGAGCGCTTTTTACCGCTCTTATTATAGTGGGCCTCCGGGTTTTTCAGTTGGTGGTCGAAAGCCCCTCCTTCGGGATGCAACATTTGCCATATGGCCGGCCATCCTGGGAATCCACCCACATTTCTATCGTCAATGAATAAATCGGCCAACAGCTTGCGGTGTTCCATATGGCGGTACTCTTCCTCCGGGAAGTTTCTATTAACCGCGTAAAACTCAACCCCATGCTGTCGACAAAAGTCCACCGCTTCTTCCAGCAGTTCTCCTTCCCGGATGGTCCACAAGATCAAACGGTGACCCTTCTCCTGTAACGCTTTCAAGGTAGCAAAGGCAAAATCCATTTCCGGGCCGATAGCGGGGTACCGGTGCTCAACGATGGTGCCGTCAAAGTCAACGGCTATGGTTTTGGCCTCTTCGCTATACATGGGCATTACTCCAAGTAAAACGTTTTCAGCACATTCAGTTCATCATCCAGCTCATACACTTTGGGTGTACCGGTAGGAATTTCCACTTTCACGATCTCATCATCACCGTAGCCTTCCAGGTGCTTGATCAAGGCGCGAAGGCTATTGCCATGCGCAGCAATGATCACATTCTCCCCTTTTTTCAGGTGGGGTACGATTTCTTCCTCGTAGTACGGCATTACACGGGCCCCCGTGTCTTTCAGGCTTTCTCCATTGGGAGGTGGCACATCATAGCTTCTCCGCCAAATATGCACCTGTTCTTCGCCAAAACGCTCGCGTGCCTCATCTTTGTTTTGTCCCTGCAGGTCGCCATACATGCGTTCGTTGAGGGCTTTGTCTTTATACACGGTCAGATGGGTTTGGCCGGTGCCCTCCAGAATAATATCCAGGGTATGCTGCGCGCGCTTCAGGGCTGAGGTGAAGGCAATATCAAAGGTATAGTCGCCTTCCTTCAGTTTTTCGGCTGCTTGCTGTGCTTCTTCAATTCCCTTGGCAGACAGGTCGATGTCGATCCAGCCGGTGAAGCGGTTTTCTTTATTCCACAGGGATTGTCCATGTCTTACAATTACGAGTGTTGGCATAGTCCAATGCGTTTTTCAGTTAATGAGGCATCAATGCGTAGTCTGCCTCCACCTTACCATTTGCAATGGCGCGCAGGTGAGGCCGCAATGATTTTTGTCGATGTTTATGAATACGGTCGGTGATGAGCACACCTTCCAAGTGATCAAATTCGTGTTGAATCACCCGCGCCATATAGCCGGAAAAGCTCTCTTCGTGTGTTTCCATCAGGTGATCCTGGTACCGCACCCGGATGTGGGTGGGCCGCAATACACTGGCCTGCATATGGGGTAGGCTCAGGCAACCTTCCAGTTGGGTGGAAAACAAACCACCCGTAGCCCGTATTTCTGGATTGATAAAAACCTTGCCCGGATATCGGGTTTCTTTATCAAAAAATGGATCCGTATGGCTGGGTTTGCCGGTAATGAACAGGCGCAACCCCACATTGACCTGCGGTGCTGCCAAGCCGATGCCTCCGGCCGCAGCCATGGTGTCAAACATATCCTGAATCAGCTCCGGCAGCCCTTCCTGCTCGGGTGAAACAGGCGCTGCCGCTTGCTGCAAAATCGGTTGGCCATATGCTACGATAGGTCGAATCATGGCGCCAATAAGTGAGCCGTTATGGGTCCTGGGTGCACTTCGATAGGGGCCCGGTCAGCGAAAAACAGACGAGCCGGTAATGTCCCCTCCAACTCAATTTCGTTTTCCTGAATGGTCAGCCAACTGCCTTCCCGCAGGCCTACTACCGGTTGGGTATTGAATTGGTGAAACTCCTTGATGCGCGTCTCCCGGGTTTCTCCCTTGTGGGTACTACCGGGGTCGGGATCCAGGTAGTGTGGATTGAGGTTAAAGTCGACCAATTGAATGGCCTCAAAAGCAGGAGGATAGACAATGGGCATGTCGTTGGTGGTATTGATCGTCAGCCCGGCTACATTGGAGCCCGCACTGGTGCCCATGTAAGGCGTGCCCGTCTCTACCTGTTCTTTGATGATATCGAGCAATCCGTGTTGGTAGAGGTCGCGCAGCAGCACAAAGGTGTTGCCGCCACCGATAAAGATGCCCTCACTCTTTACGAGAGCTTGCTTGGGGTCATTCGCATGGTGAATGCTCAGCAAGCGGATGCCGAGGTCGTCAAACTTGGCTTTTGCTTTGGCGTAATATTCCTCGTGGCTAATCCCGCTGGGGCGGGCATACGGCACGAAAAGGACATGCTCCGCTCCTTGAAAGAGCTTTTGCACCGCTTTCCCGGCATAGTCGAGGTAGCCACTTCCATGCACAGTCGATGTAGAAAAAAGCTTGATGGTTCCTTTCATACGGGCGGTTTTCGCCCCACAAAAGTAAGGGATTTGAGGCAGACCCATTGGGCCCGAAACGATTAGTTGACGGTAAGGGTAAACTCCCGTAAGGTGCGGTTATTTACCCGGTCGGCTGCTTCTACGCGAAGGGTGTAAGTACCTGCAATATTGGGTGCCTTGAAATTGGTATCGAATATCTGATTGAGCTGATCAAAGGGTACCACATGGCTGTTGATCACCGCTCCGGTAGGTGGATCGATGATCTTACAAAAAAGGCCGCCCAACTGGCTGTCGTCCTTCATTTGTCCTTCCACGGTTATAGGCGAACCGGGTGCCACAGTGAGCGGCCCAGCGGGCTGGTTCAAGGTAATGGTGGGTGCTTGCTGGTCATCGGCATTGTTCACCCGTATAATGCGCTCTTCTTTCATAGATAGGTTGCCCGAGCGATCCAACGCCTGTATGGTCAGCCGGTAGACGCCTGAACACACATCACGATCAACATTGAGTATCGCTGTATCAATGGCCGCAGCCCCGGTAATACCTATCGATTGCCCGAATGTGTAGGGTGCCATCATATCGGGTACCGCCAGGGTAGGGTCTTCCGTGATAAGCATGGTGAGGGTATATTGCTTCAGCTCATCATTGTCGGTAAACTGGCTTACCACATCTATATCGTCACCTGAAAGAAAAACCTGTTGGGCCTGAGGCGATACGAGCACAGCCTCCGGCTCTATGATGTCGGTATCATTGCAGCCGATAAGCCCAAGGGCCAAAACAATCAATATCCAGCTATAGCGCATCCACAAATAATTCGGGCTCGAAATTACGGTATTAGAGATAAACTAACAGGTTGAACGTCTGCGATTTCCTGTTATTGGCCCAATCGGCTACAATTAATCGCAATCGATAGCTACCCACAGGTCCATTGAGCGGAAGATCAAGTGCAACAGCTTGCTGACCGCCCCCCAAAGCAATGACACTATCTGCCACTATGGCTGCAGTGGCAAGCCGTTCTACCCGCAGTATCGCATACGACAAGGCAACCGAATCGGACCCTTCGAAGTAGACCGACAAGGGGGTTCCTTGCAGCACAGAGTCGGGCACCACCACAGAATCGATGGTGGGGGCCGCTCCATCGTACTTGCTGCTCCAGCGCAAGTTCCGCACACGGGCGGCCACATTGCCCGCTTCATCGGTGGCACTTACCCGAAGTACGTAATCCCCCGCTGCCGCTGAATCGCCCAAAAGGCTTTCCAGAGACAGGAAATAGGTATTGCCCTCCACCAGCCAGGTGCTATCCCATTGATAGGGGGGCAATATCTGGGCCAGCGGAGTCAGCGAATCGAAATGGGGTGAAACGGAAAGGGCTACCTGTGTCAACTGTTCATTATCCACCACGGTACCCTCCCAGTAGAGTGTGTCACCATCCATGACTGGCTGCCCCTCCCCTGGTGAAAGCAGGTACCACTCTGGCGCAACCTCATCGTTGGCAGGCCGGCAAGCGGCTAACCCAATAAGCAAACACAAGCCGATAAGCCTTCGCATAGCGCAAAGGTACATGCTTACAGAATCATGCATGCACCCACTGTCTCATTGGTGTGTTCATCCACCAGTATCAGGCTTCCGGTAATGCGGTTGCGGGTGTAAGCATCGTAAAACAAAGGTTCTGTAGTGCGTAAAATGATGCGGCCAATGTCATTCAAACCGATGTGCTTATCCTCCTCGTTGCGGTGCAGGGTGTTGATGTTGACCTTATAGCGTACATCTTTTACCAACGCCCGGGCCTGTTTGGTGGTGTGCATCAGTTTGTATTTGCCACGAATCTGCAAGGGTTTTTCATTGAGCCAGCAGACCATCACCTCCAGGTCTTGCCCCACTTGCGGGTGGTTGTTCTCCCGCACAATCATATCCCCCCGGCTAATATCGATCTCGTCTTCCAATCGAAGGGTGACCGACATAGGTGCGTAAGCTTCCTCCACGGCCCCTTCAAAGGTGTCGATAGCTTGAATTTTGCTGGTAAAGCCGGAGGGCAACACCAGCACTTCATCGCCCGGCTTGAACACACCACCGGCCACCCGACCGGCATAGCCACGGTAATCGTGGTGCGCGGTAGACTGTGGACGAATGACGTACTGCACCGGAAAACGGCAGTCAACATGATTGTAGTCGGACGCGATGTGAACGTTTTCTAACTCGTAGAGCAAAGTAGAGCCCTGATACCAGGGCATATGCTCACTTCGCTCCACCACATTGTCCCCCTTCAGGGCACTGATGGGGATAAACTGCACATCCTTAATGCTCAGTTTCGAACTGAAATCGGTGAGGTCTTTTTTGATCTTCTCGTAGGTGGCCTGGTCATAATCGACCAGGTCCATCTTATTTACACAATAGATTACGTGCGGAATACCCAATAAAGACGCAATAAAGGAGTGACGGGAGGTCTGCTCCAGCACGCCTTTTCTGGCATCTACCAGTATGATCGCCAGGTTGGCGGTAGAGGCGCCAGTCACCATGTTGCGGGTATACTGTATGTGGCCGGGGGTATCGGCAATGATAAACTTCCGATTGGGTGTAGAAAAATAACGGTACGCCAC
>CAJXXO010000156.1 GCA_913062655.1 uncultured Bacteroidota bacterium
GGTGTTGGTCAGCATGCACATACTGCGTAAAGAACTGTGGATTAGCAGAGAATACCCACGTTGAAATAGGCCACCACAAGTTCTTGCTGGTAGACTCCTCATATTGATAAGCCCACATCGCCAACTGGCCTGCTACATATGCTCTATTCTTATCGCTGGGGTGAACGGCAATTTCCATATCAAACCATCCCTGCTCGCCAGTGGGATTGAATCCATCTGAAGGCAAGGAAATCGGAGCGATAGCACTCCACGTCTCACCACCATCCTTGGAACGGTACACACCAGTGGTCTGACCTGGATTATTACAACCGATCACATACACATAGTTATTATCACTTGGTGCCAGTCCGATTTGTAGTCTGCGGAAGGTCTTATTATCAAACAGACCCGGCTCCAATTGGAAGGAATTAGGATCGTCTATGTTGCCCTTGTAGTAACGGCCATTCGCTGATAAGTGCACAGTTCCATCTTCAGCGACTTCAACATCCTGAATAAAGGAACCTGTTAACGCACTGTTGTTGGCCAGGTTGGTCCAGGTTTGTCCGCCATCACGGGTGATTACTGCACCGCTATTGGTACCGGCTACGACCGTCTGACCATCTGTTGGATGGGCTGCCAGACCGGGAATAAAAGCAAATTCAGCATTGTTGCTGTTATCCACGCTTGGAATGGTTGCGGCCAGTTGAGTAAAGGTGTTTCCGCCATCAGTTGACTTCCAGATACCCTCACCAATCTTACCCGTTTCTCCGTTTGCGGTTCCGCTTGGTGTATTGTTGGAATTATTCGGATTCTCACCTGTACCGGCATAAATATCACCGTTTGCACATTGCACCAAACTCACCACACCAATACCTGCCAGGGTATCGTTACCGTCATACACGCGCCAGCTCAAGCCTGCATCATCAGAGATCCACAGACCACCGGTGACACCGCCAGCCAGGGCGCGGCTGGGATTGTTGCGATCGAAGAGAATATCACGGCTACGGCCACCAATGTTATCAGGGCCCATGAAACGCCAGTCCAAACCAATGGAACGGGCGCCAGCCTGCCGATTCATCATCGTCATAACTTCTCTTCTGGCTTGGATTACATCTTTCGGGTCTATGGTGCCCGTATTCTGGTTGGCTATTGCCAGGCGGGAGAATTCTTGACTCATCTTAATGTCTTCCTCCTCATACTCCTCCATTTCGGGGAGCCAATCAGGTTGGTAGATTTCTACCAAAGGCTCGTCAGCAGATGATGTGCCTACATACTGTTGGGCTACAAAAACCCCAACTGCCAATAGCACTAAAACTGACAAATAAGTAGTGATTCGCTTCATGCTTTTCCTTTTAATTAATAGTTAAGCCGCAGAAAATTAACACATTTTAGGTACACTAGTTTCCCGATACCCACAGAAATGACATGTATTTTACCGTACGTGACGTTCTGCATGGTAGCTGGAACGAACCAATGGCGAGCTTTCTACATACATAAAGCCTTTATCCAAGGCATATTGACGATAGAAAGCAAACTGATCCGGGTGCACGTATTCCACTACATCGGCATGCATTTGGGTAGGCTGTAGGTACTGCCCGATGGTGATAACTTGTACACCTGCATTGTAAAGATCGTCTATGGTCTCGAGTACTTCAGGTTCCGTTTCCCCCAATCCCAGCATAATGCCGGACTTGGTGCGAATATCTGCCTTACGGATCCGTTCTAGTACCTGTAAACTGCGTTCATACTTACTTTGGGGCCGGATAAGGCGCGTCAATCGCTTCACGGTCTCCATGTTGTGCGACACCACTTCCGGGCGCACTTCCAGTACCCGGTTGAGGTTGTCCCAGTCCCCTTTAAAATCAGGGATCAGGGTTTCCATGGTAGTGGAAGGGCTTTCTTCGCGGATTTTTCGTACCACGGCTGCCCAAATGGTAGAGCCCCCATCTTTTAAATCATCGCGGTCTACCGAAGTAAGCACGCAATGTTTGACCCCCATCAATTTAACGGCATTGGCCACCCGGGCCGGCTCTTGCCAATCGACAGGATTGGGTTTGCCGGTAGCTACGGCACAAAAACCACAAGAGCGGGTACATACATTTCCCAGGATCATAAACGTGGCGGTGCCGGCTCCCCAGCATTCGCCCATATTGGGACAGTTACCACTCTCACATATTGTGTGTAGCTTATGGTCATCTACAATCTTACGGACATTACGGTACGTTTTTCCAACAGGAAGCTTTACACGTAACCAATCCGGTTTCTTCTTTCGCGTTTCTACAGGTTCAATTACCGGGAGATCAATCATATCGAGCGTTGTGATTCGTTCGAAATTACCACTTTTTGCCAAACTGAATACCCAGGTAGAGGTAGATAAAATAGGGTCGGTTTGGTGCATCTACCATGATGGGTACCGTACGCAAAAAGAGATTTGCTGCCAGACCTACTTCGAGGGCGGTTACAAATTCACTGTAATTGGCCCAGTCGAAATTAAGTCCCGTCTTACTATGAACACCCGGGTAAAATCTAAGTTCACCTAATCCTTTGGTAAAACCGGAGGAACCATAGATGTTGGAAAGGTCCAGAAAATCCGCTCGATTTTCTTCTGAATAGGAAATGGATTCGGTGAGTCGAAAACGGTCATTGCCGTCCTGTAATATTTCCAGGTAGTAAGGCTTAGCCAGGCCGAGTGTAGGGCCGCCCTGGTAGATCCAGTTTACCTCCACCCCACTGCGCTCCGCCTTTTCGCCAATAATAACCCTGCGCCCCACGCTGAAGTTGAGGGCGAAGAAGCTATTTTGCTTGCCATAAATGAATGGCTTGGGCGAGGAAAGGATGCGGGGATCGAAAAATTCGCTGCTTTGTTTTACCTCTTTCGGGTGTCGAAGCTCTGTCAGCTCCACCTGGTAGAAACGATACTTACTGGCTGAAACCACCTTGCCGTAAGTACCAAATATCGACCAGCCGTTGGTATTCAACCGAGCGCCAAAGGACAGGTCCTCTTCGTACAACAACCCATACCGGTCGTCACCCGACTTTTCAAGTGATTGACCAAAACCATTGGTGAACACCAACGCAGTCAGAGCTATGAGTAGAAAGAGGTGGCGCATGTTGCAGTCTAGTGTATTAAATATAGACAAACTTTGACTAATCTTACTACATAGTACACATGTGGACCCAAAAAGGTTGCTTTACGGGCCACACACCCTTACCATGAGGAAAAAGTAAACGTATGACAAGTACCATTACGTATAAAGGTGACTTACGAACATCCATGCGGCATCTGGCTGCGGGTTGCGAAATCATGACCGATGCTCCGGTAGATAACCACGGCAAAGGGGAAGCCTTTTCGCCCACCGACCTGGTGGCCACGGCCTTGGGTTCTTGTATGCTCACCATTATGGGCATCAAGGTCAGGGACATGGGAAAAGATATGACGGGAAGCACGGTGGAGATCACCAAGCATATGGCCAGCGACCCGAGACGCATAGCCGCAATTGAAGTACACATTCGTATGGCTGGTGATTGGACCCCAAAAGAGCAAGACCTGTTGGAACGAGCTGCTCGAAATTGTCCGGTGGCACTGAGTCTCCACCCCGACCTTTCACAGCAGGTACGCTTTGAGTGGCCAGGGGAACATTAACTTCTTACCTGGTCGTTTTGCTCTGCTTTGGTGATGGCATTAGGGCAACCATATTGGCTACTCTTGCATGCGGATAGTCCTATCGCGAGCAAGGAAACGATGAATAGGGTTACTAACATTTTCGCGATTTTAGCCTTGGCCAACATGATTGAAAAATTTAGTGATTTGCAATGGCTCTTAACACCCTTCTTGTACGAGAAACAGGGCTTATTTGTTCAATAAAAACCGTATGAAATATCATTTTATTGCCATCGGTGGTAGTGTAATGCACAATTTGGCGTTAGCCCTTCATCAACAAGGTCATACGATCACCGGCAGCGATGACGAAATATACGATCCTGCGCGCACTTTTTTGCAACAAGCCGGGCTTTTGCCGGCCAGGGAGGGCTGGGATCCGGAACGTATTCATCAGGAGCTGGATGCCGTTATCGTAGGCATGCACGCTAAGGCCGATAACCCGGAGCTGTTGAAAGCACAGGCGCTTGGCCTGCCGGTGTATAGCTTTCCCGCCTTCATCTATGCACACAGCCAGTCGCAGCAGCGTATTGTCATTGCGGGCAGCCACGGTAAAACCACTATCACCAGTATGATAATGCACGTGCTACGGCACTACGAGCACGACTTCAACTATCTCGTTGGGGCACGATTAGAGGGCTTTGACACTATGGTGCGACTCAGCCCTACGGCACCGGTAATTGTCCTGGAGGGTGATGAGTACCTTACCTCTCCCTTGGACCGAAGGCCTAAGTTTCTGCATTATCAACCGCACATTGTGGTGCTGAGTGGTATCGCCTGGGACCACATCAATGCCTTCCCTACCTACGAGGGCTACAAGGAACAATTTGCCCTTTTGCTCCGAACCATAGCCAAAAATGGCGCATTGATCTATGCCGCAGAAGATACCGAAGTACAAGCATTGGTAAGGCAGGAAGACCCCGCCTACCATTGCATTCCCTACCGCGCGCCCCATTATTCCAGTGATGCTGATGGCACAACTGTACAGCTAGAACAGCGCACCTACCAATTGTCTGTATTTGGGCGGCACAACCTGAGCAATGCGGCAGCCGCCCAGCAGGTATGTGCACAGTTGGGGATTACTGCTGAGGCCTTCTGGCGCGCAATGGAGCACTTCAAAGGAGCCGCCAAACGGCTGGAACCTATTGCTGAGGGAAAAGACAGGGCTTTGTTTCGCGACTTTGCGCACGCCCCAAGCAAGGTGAAAGCGAGCGTATCCGCCATGCTGGAGCGCTACCCCGATAGGCCACTTACGGCTGTACTGGAGCTGCACACCTTCTCTAGTTTAAACCCGGATTTTCTACCTCAGTATGCCCACACGCTGGCCGGTGTAGAGGAAGGTATCATTTACCTCAATCCGCAAGCCATGGCGAAAAAAGGACGTCCCATCTCGGCACAAGAGATCCATGACGCCTTCCAACGGACCGACCTATTGGTTACCCAAGACATAGCGGAAGTGGTTCAGGCTTTGCAACAACAGGAATGGCCCCACCGTAACCTCATCTGTATGAGCTCCGGCAACCTGGGTGGATTGAGTATGGATGAAATCGGTAGCTTTGTGGGCCTCACTGAAAAGCCAACCTAAGATGCAACTGAATCTTGACAAACCCCTTGTATTTTTTGATATCGAAAGTACCGGTACCAATGTAGCCACCGACCGCATCATTGAGTTGGCCATACTGAAGCTTTTCCCTGATCAGCACAAAGAGAGCCGGGTATACTTATTTCATCCGGGCATGCCCATACCACCCGCCTCCACGGAGATTCACGGGATAACGGACGCAGATGTGGCAAACGCACCGAGATTTAGCGAGAAGGCACAGGAAGTAGTGGAATTCATTGGCCATGCAGACCTCGCAGGCTACAATTCCAATCGTTTTGATGTGCCGATATTGGTAGAGGAGTGCATGCGGGCAGGCGTACTACTGGATACCAAGCAGCGCAGATTCATCGATGTGTATAAAATATTTGCCGCTATGGAAAGGCGAGACCTGGCCTCCGCCTATCAATTCTACTGTGGCAAAGAGCTCACCCATGCACACAGTGCTGAAGCTGACATCACCGCCACCTACGAAGTCCTTCTTGGGCAGCTACAGCGGTATGATGAGCTACAAAACAACATGGATTTTCTCCATGAATTATCCAAGGATGGCGATTTCGTTGACCTGGGCAGAAGAATGCTGTATGTGAATGGCGAACCCACCTTTAATTTTGGCAAGTTCAAAGGCCAGAAAGTAGTGGACGTTTTACGCAGAGAACCACAATATTACGATTGGATTTTACGTAGTGATTTTCTCCATGACACCAAGCAAAAGTTGAAGGAAATAAAGCTCACCATGATGATGAATGAGCGTTGAAACAAATAAACAGCTTTTGCAAGTGCAGGGTAACCCATATTTTTGGCCGATAAAATTTACGACTTGTCGGATAGCATAGTCATTATTCCCACTTACAACGAAAAGGAGAACATCACTCGCATCATCGAGAAAGTGTTTTCCCTTTCCACGCCCTTTCACATTCTCATCGTGGATGACGGATCGCCTGATGGTACCGCTCAGATCGTAAAAGACCTGCAGGTAAAATACCCGGACACACTCCATATCATCGAACGGGAAGGGAAACTGGGACTCGGGACAGCGTACATCACTGGCTTCAAATGGTGCCTGGAGCGAGGCTACCAGTACATCTTTGAGATGGATGCCGACTTCTCCCATCCACCTGAAAAA
>CAJXXO010000157.1 GCA_913062655.1 uncultured Bacteroidota bacterium
ACCTGTGCTGATGCTATACTGCAATAAATTAACAAGCTGATTAGTAGTAACTTTCCCATAAATAAATCATTATCAATTAGCAGGAACTTGCTTCCAAACTTTATGCTTTACTTTATCTGCGTATTCTTCTTCTATATATTTGCGCAAATCCCCCCCTAGCGCGCGCATGCTGCGCGTGCTTCCATTGTCTCCTTCCATTTATTGCTGTTCTCATGCTGCCTAGCTGTAAATTACCAAACTTCCAGTGAATGGTGGGTAGGGTAGAATGATCGCGCTGCAAAGAGGCAAATGATCTTGATACAACTTTTCTATACCCGTACAGGTATAATTACCATCCTTATGCCTTGCTCTATACCCGAACGGGTATTATCTCCAAGAATATTCCATTATGGCGTCCTATCTCCTTTTACAACCGGATGCTTTGCCGTTCTTTTTATTCATCGTAATATTGCAATAAAGTATTGAAGCTATGGGTGTCACCAAAACAGACCTCTTCACGCCTACACAAAATGAGCTGTCTGCCATCGCTAAAGCGCTGGCGCATCCGGCTCGGATCGCTATCCTGGAATACCTGCTGGAATGCCAATCGTGCATCACCGGCTCTATTGTAGACAAGGTGGGACTGGCGCAGCCTACCATCTCGCAGCATTTACGAGAACTGAAGGCAGTCGGCCTGGTACAAGGCACCGTAGAGGGCACGGCCGTCTGCTACTGCATCAACCCGGAAAAATGGCGTGCCATTCAAGCGCTGTGGAATGGCTTTTTTGATCACTATCAAGCACCGGATACTACTGCGTGCTGCTAAACATACACGACTATGTCACAACAAGATGACCAACTCAAGCAGATCGTAAAGGACAAATACGGTTCTATTGCTGAGCAAGACAAAGCTACCAATGCCGCCTCCTGCTGTGGCGCTACTGATGTCTCTACCAAAGTGTACAACATCATGATGGACGACTACACGGCTGTGGAAGGATACCATGCCGATGCAGACCTGGGGTTGGGCTGTGGCCTGCCGACCCAGTTTGCCCACATCCAACCGGGTGATACGGTGATCGATCTTGGCTCCGGTGCCGGGAATGATTGTTTTGTGGCCCGCCATGAGACCGGCCCTACCGGCAAGGTGATCGGCATCGACTTTACCGAACGTATGATCGACAAGGCGCGCCAGAATGCAGAAAAGCTGGGCTATAACAATGTCGAGTTTCGCTTTGGCGACATCGAGGCCATGCCGGTATCAGATAACCTGGCCGATGTGGTGGTAAGCAATTGTGTACTCAACCTGGTCCCCAACAAGGCTGCTGTTATCCGTGAGATCTTTCGGGTACTGCAACCGGGAGGTCATTTCTCCATTTCTGACATTGTGCTGGAAGGCGAACTACCGGAAGCCCTGCGTAAAGATGCGGAACTGTATGCCGGCTGCGTGGCAGGCGCCATTCAAATGGAGGATTACCTGGAGCTGATCCACACACAAGGGTTTGCGCAGGTACAGGTGCAAAAGAAGAAGACCATTTCGCTACCGGACGATATACTAGCCAAGTACTTGTCTGATGACGAGATCCGGCAGTTTCAGCAGGGCAACATCGGTATATTCAGCATCACCGTGTATGCCGAGAAACCGGGGGAGAAAAAGGCGAAGCCCAAGGTCAACCTGGCGGAACTGAATAGTTGTGATCCGGCATCTGGCTGCTGCTAAACCATTGCACATGTCCAACACCCTTCTCTTGCCGGCAATGTTACCCTTTGTGGAGCAAGTGTCTACACAGGTTACGCAGTTGTCCGCTCCACAACGGCATCGATTGCAACCGCTGATCAACTACCTGCAGCGTGCAGGAAAAACATCACCCGTTGACCTGGTCTTCATCTGCACGCACAACAGTCGGAGGAGTCACTTCGGACAAGTGTGGGCGGCCGTGTGGGCGCAATATTTCGGTTGGTCGAAGGTGCACACCTACTCCGGGGGGACAGAAGCTACTGCGGTTCACCCCAACGCCTTAGCCGCTTTGCAACGAGCGGGTCTCGGCATAGCCAGGCAAGCCGACACCCTCAACCCGGTGTATGCCGTTGCATTTAGTGATGATGCACCACCGGCACACTGCTTTTCCAAAGTGTACCACGATGCGGCCAATCCGCAGGAAGGTTTTTGCGCGATCATGACCTGTAGCGAAGCGGATGAGGCTTGTCCTGCCGTGATAGGTGCAGCGCAGCGCATAGCCCTCCCCTACGATGACCCCAAAGTGGCGGACGGCACCCCGCAGGAAGCGGCTCGCTATGATGAGCGTTGCCTGGAGATCGCTACCGACCTGTATTACGTATTCCAACAAGCCATGCCATGACACAAAAGAAACTGGGCTTCCTCAATCGCTACCTGACCTTGTGGATCTTCCTCGCCATGGGTGTGGGTGTCGCCATCGGGTATTTCTTCCCCGGCACACCCGATGTGATCAACCGGTTTTCTTCCGGTAGCACCAACATCCCCATTGCCATTGGGCTTATCCTGATGATGTATCCACCATTGGCAAAGGTGAATTATCGGTTGTTGCCCAAGGTCTTTCTCGATGTCAAGCTGCTCAGCGTCTCACTCGTCCTCAACTGGATCATCGGGCCGGTACTGATGTTTGTGCTGGCGTTAGTCTTTTTGCCCCACCATCCCGAATACATGGTCGGACTGATCCTGATCGGCCTGGCGCGGTGCATTGCCATGGTACTGGTGTGGAACGACCTGGCTGAAGGCAGCAGCGAATATGGTGCAGGATTGGTGGCCCTCAACAGTCTCTTCCAGGTCTTTGCCTACTCGTTTTATGCGTGGCTATTCATCACCGTGCTGCCCCCCTACTTTGGCTTTGAAGGAGCCATCGTGAACATCTCCATTGCCACCATTGCCGAGAGTGTGGCCATTTACCTGGGCATTCCCTTTCTGGCGGGTATGTTGAGCCGGTTTGGGTTGGTGGCCTGGAAAGGGAAGGATTGGTATGAGAACAAATTTCTGCCCACCATCGGGCCGCTTACCTTGATCGCCTTGCTCTTTACCATCGTGGTGATGTTCAGCCTGAAAGGCGAGCTGATCGTCAACCTGCCGCTGGATGTGGTGCGCATCGCTATACCGCTGCTGATCTATTTTGCGCTGATGTTCTTGATCGGCTTTGTGGTGAGTCGCTGGCTGGGCGCTTCGTACGACAAGAATGCAGCCATCAGCTTTACCGCTGCGGGCAACAACTTCGAGTTGGCCATTGCGGTCGCCATAGCGGTGTTTGGCCTCAACTCCGGACAAGCCTTTGCCGGGGTGATCGGGCCCTTGGTAGAAGTGCCGGCCTTGATTTTATTGGTACGGGTGGCTTTTGATTTGCGAAAGCGGTGGTATTCCACAGGGCGTTGATGATTATGTGAACCACACCCGTTATTTTCACACCATGATTGCTGCGGTACAGATTCCCCTGTTGAAAGACATTCTATTTATCCTCGGTTTTTCCGTGGTGGTCGTGCTATTGTTTCAGCGGCTCAAGCTCCCGTCCATACTTGGTTTTTTGGTCACGGGCATCATCATCGGGCCCTATGGCTTGATCCTGATCGATGCCTTGTACGAAGTGGAACTGATGGCCGAGATCGGGGTGATCCTCCTGCTCTTTGTAATCGGTACGGAGTTTTCGCTCAAACAGCTAAATGCCATTCGGAAAACGGTATTTCTGGGGGGTACGTTACAATTCGGTTTGACCATCCTGGTAGCCACCGGTGTGTTTATCCTGCTCGATTACTCCGTGGAGTCTTCGGTGTTTATCGGTTTTCTCTTTGCCTTATCCAGTACCGCCATCGTACTCCGACTGTTACAAGAGCGCAATGCCATGCATACGCCTCACGGGCAGATCGCGCTGGGGATTCTGATCTTCCAGGATGTGATCGTGGTGCCGATGATGCTGGTGACGCCCATACTGGCCGGACAGGCAGACAATGTAGGCCGTGAAGTGGCGCTGTTGTTGGGGAAGACCGCCATTGTGGTTGCCATCACCATTGTGAGTGCCCGCTACATTGTACCACGGGTGTTTCACTGGATCGCACAGACGAAGAGCAAGGAGTTGTTTTTGTTGGCCACGGTAGTGCTCTGTTTTGCCGTTGCCTTCCTCACCTCAGAAGCAGGCTTATCGCTGGCGTTGGGTGCCTTTTTGGCCGGCTTGATCGTCTCCGAATCAGAATACAGCCACCAGGCGACCAGTCTGATCATTCCCTTCCGGGAGATCTTCACCAGCTTCTTCTTTGTGTCGATCGGTATGCTACTGGACCTCGGCTTTTTGATCGATCATATTGGGTTTATCCTGCTGGCGGTGGTGATCGTCATGGTTGTCAAAGCCATCATAGTTGGACTGTCAGCCCTGGCACTGCGCTACCCGATGCGAACGGTATTGATCACCGGCTTTACCTTGTTTCAGGTGGGTGAATTTGCCTTTATCCTATCCAAAGTAGGCATCACCTACGAGCTGCTTTCACCGGAGATGTATCAGTACTTCCTGTCGACTTCCATCCTCACGATGGCCATTACACCTTTTGTTTTGCAATCGGGAGAGAAATGGGCCGATGGCATTTTACGCAAGACCGGTAAATTACCTTTACCTACAACACCCAACAACCAGCCACAGACAGAAGACTGGCACGATCACCTGGTGATCATCGGGTATGGGGTGAATGGTCGGAATGTGGCGAAAGCCGCCCGGTTGGCGCAGATACCCTACGTGATCCTGGAGCTCAATCCGGACACTGTACGAAAGGAAAAGGCGAAGGGAGAGCATATCTTGTTTGGTGATGCCATCCATGATCACATCCTCCACCAGGTGCACATCGACAAGGCCCGTGTGGTGGTGGTAGCCATCTCCGACCCGCAAGCTACGAAGCAGATCATCAGCGCCATTCGACAGCAAGCGCAAACGGTGCACCTGATCATTCGCACAAGATTCATCAAAGAAACGGAAGAGCTGATGCGCTTGGGTGCCAACGAGGTGATCCCGGAGGAATTTGAGACCTCTGTGGAGATCTTTAGCCGGGTGCTGTATCGCTTCCTTGTACCGCTCGATCAGATCAGCAGTTGGGTGGAAGACATCAGAAAAGACAACTACAGCATGCTCCGGCCGGGTGGACTGCCCCGGGTGCCCGCCAGTGCAGCGCATTTACCGGATTTCAACATCAGTTGTGTGCGGGTGCAAGCCGATAGCGGTAAAGTGGTGAATAAAGCGCTCGCTGATTCGCATGTGCGGCAAAACTATGGGGTAACGGTGCTGGCCATTGAACGCAATGAAGAGCTGATTGCCGACATAGATGCGGAAGAAATGATCCGGCAGCACGACCTCGTCTATGTGTCCGGGCCGCAAGAGAAGATCCAGCAGTTTTACGAGGCGGTATCGTGAGTAGATGACAAACCACAAACCACAAACCACAAACTACAAACTACAAACTACGAACCACAAACTACTGTCTACGGCCAACGGTCAAATATTCACAAAATAACTGAGGGTCCACCACCAGCGATGGCGGCCGGCCTCATTAAGAAACTGATCCCATCGGTAGTCGAAACCTACCTCAAGTTTGTGCGAATCATCAAAATAGTAGCCCAGGCTGGATACGAGTCGTTGCTCCCAATCGAAGGATTGTGCCTGCCAACTGCCCACCTGCTCCACAGAGCTGATGAGATACCATTCTTTAGCATCTACACGAGAACCTTGCAAAGGCCATTCTGCAGACAGCCGATAGCGCAAGCGGTACTCAGGCGCCTCATTCCGGAAGGTCTGATCGGTCCGCAGTCGGTGACCTAACCGAAGCCGTTCAAACCGCTGTACGGCTGCTACTTGCTGCAAAAACCGCTGCACTGTCACCCCTTCTGTGAAACGGTACAGAAAGCCACCCGCCAATGACCAGAGTGGATGCCACTTATAACTGGCCACCGTGGTCAGGTCAGTACGGATGTAATGGTAGTCGGCTTCCCCCTCTTCACCAAATGTGCCGCGCCACCCTTGCTGCATCGACTCAATCTGACCGGTGACTTTCCAACCGTCACTTAGTTTGTGGCTGACGGTAACTTCCGGCAAAAAACCCAATTGCCAGGGTGACTGGGCGTGCAGCCCTGCACAAGCGAACAGGAATAGGATAGACAATACTCGCATCAGAAATTGAGGTTGTCATCCGCCCGCAAAATCACTTTCCTTCGTAGCAACACGGCACCGTCCGTGCTGAAGAGCACCTCCCACAGTGCTTTCTCCCCTTCGATCTTCGCCAGCAGTTCAATCTCATACCGGGTGGTGATGTCTTCCCACTCGTCTTCATCTATG
>CAJXXO010000158.1 GCA_913062655.1 uncultured Bacteroidota bacterium
CAAATCTTTTGCACAGGGCAGGGCAAGTTTATTTTTATCAGCTAGTATCGGTCTTAACCATGTACTCAACAGAAGGTATTTTAATGGTGAAATGGGTGAATACGTAAGAGTCAGAAATGGCCTATTTGTTAGTCCGATGTTAACAGGTCAGCTCAATATCAGCAAGAACTTTGGTCTGTTTATAGATCTCGGATACCGCTATGGCGGGAATCGGCAGTTTGTGGAAAGCAACAATCTAGATATGGGCAATATCCCGACTTCTCACTTCTTTCTGAGGGGTAGTGTCTTCTTCTAAGCGGATGAGAGGATTACATTTGTATCCATGAAAAGGATGCTATCCCTGGTTGTATTCGCAACTATAGTCATTTCAGCTTGCCAGAATGAATCTATTCCTGATACACTGTACCCTTTCCAAGGCATGATCCGCCTTGCATCGGATACCCTATACTTTGTGGATTGTGATTTACGGGAGCTGCAGTGGGTGGCCGGTGGTACTGCCCTTGATGAGATGATCGAGCAATACAAGCAATCGGTGGGTGCCGACCAGGATGGGGTGTATATGGTGTTTCAAGGGGCCATAGTAGAACGACCTGCGCCAGGACAGAATACAGTCGAACGTGTGCTGACTGCATATGTTCTGGATTCCGTTCGAGAGCACTATACCTGCCTGCCGGTTAATGCCTATGCGGCTGCCGGTAAATACACCACCCGCGGGCGTACCACGCAGCGCACCTTGGTGCTGGGCTTCAATGGCAGGGCACAGTTACTCACCAAAAATGGCAACACTATCCGTGAACCGGGCACCTGGCAAGCCATTGACTCCACTACCCTTCAATTGGTGCTCAACGAAACAGATACCCTTACCGGTGCCCTGGACTGGCAATTGAATATCACGTTAACGGGTGAGTCACTTCCCGCACCTGTCCTGTTGAGCAGGGAATAAAAAAGAGGCATGCGATCATGCCTCTTCGAAAAGTAATACGGCTGCCTGGTTGATTGACCTCGACAGGTCATTTGCTATTACAACGACACATTCGCGCGTACGGTTGTCTGCCTTACCGAACAAAAACCAGCTTTCTGACCAACTGGTCGCCCTACTATGCCTATGCTTCTTTTATCTGTCGGAGGTACACCGGCTAACCGCAGGCCTATTCTGCACAGCTTGTAGCGCACATCTTGTTAATCACCATTGCCAATGCTAAATATCCCGGTACTTTTGTCCTATGCAGCCAATCGCGGTAACATTCAATCCTGATCTGGTAAAGGTGCGTGACCATCAATTGTGGGATCCGGTACGCAAGCAATGGGTAGCGCATACCCCAGAGGAGTGGGTGCGTCAACTGTGGTTGCAATATTGGATCGGAGCGGGGATACCGGCCAGCCGGATGCAAGTAGAAAAGGGCTTGCACGTACACGGCCAGCCCAGGCGTACCGATGTGGTCGTCTTTGATCAAGCCTTTCAGCCATGGCTCCTGCTGGAGTGTAAGGCTCCTACGGTGCAGTTGAAGCAGTCCGTTTTTGACCAGATCGCCCGGTACAACCTTACCTTGCAGGTGCCTTACCTGGTGGTAAGTAATGGCCATTTCACGTTCGCTGCCCACATTGATCATCAGGCAGGCACCTATCATATGCTGCCTGCATTGCCCTCTATCGGGCGGCCATAAATGTTGTATTTCGTAGAAAAACCCCGAAATTTAAGGCATGAACAAGCGGACAATTTGGATGGTAATGACCAGTGGACTGGTAATGATCCTGCTTTTTTCCCTGGCCGCATGCCAAGGTGAGTCGGAGCAAGGAGAACCGGCCACCATTGCGGAGAAGAAAGACATTAATCCTAACGGATCGAGCGAGCTGGCCCTCATGATGCGGGAGATGCATGAAGCTGCGGTAGCGGCCAAAGCTGAGATTGAAAAGGGACAAACCCCCGGTATTACCGTTGATTTTGCCCATATGACAGAGGCGGAACCAACCAACCCAAAAATGATCGCCTTTGAAGAGTTTGAACCATTGGCCAAATCCTATATAACCGCGATGCAAGCCTTAGCGACCGCTGAGGATTCAACGCAAGCGGCTCAGGCTTACACAACCGTCATCAATACCTGCATGAGCTGCCACGAAGTAAGCTGCAAGGGCCCCATACCGCGCATCAAGCGGCTTTACCTGGCTCCGTAAGCACTCAATTTGTGCAAAACGTGTGGATATATTCCACCGCACACCGCCTTTTGCACATATCGACATACCTTTCCCCTTCCTACCGCCTCCTAAAGGTGTAATTTAGGCTACCCAATTTTCGCGCATGCGTCTACAAAGCTTAGAAATCAAGGGATTCAAGTCGTTTGCCGACAAAACAGTCGTCAACTTCAACGAGAACATCACCGGTGTTGTCGGCCCGAATGGGTGCGGCAAATCGAATATCGTAGATGCTATCCGTTGGGTGTTGGGTGAGCAGCGCGCCTCCATGATGCGCTCGGAGAAGATGGAAAACCTCATTTTCAATGGCACTAAAAAACGCAAATCCTCTAGCCTGGCTTCGGTCAGCCTCACTTTCGAAAACACCAAAAACATCCTCCCGACCGAATACACTACCGTCACCATTTCCCGCCACTATTACCGCAATGGCGACAGCGAATACCGCCTCAATGATGTGCCCTGCCGACTGAAGGACATCACCAACTTGTTTATGGATACGGGCATCGGCAGCGACAGCTATGCCATCATTGAACTGGGCATGGTAGATGACATCCTGAACGACAAGGATAACAGCCGCAGACGGTTGTTTGAACAAGCAGCCGGTATCGAGAAGTACAAAAAGCGGAAAAAAGAGACCTACTCCAAGCTCAACTCCACCCAAAACGATCTGGACCGGGTGGAAGACCTGTTGTTTGAGATTGAGGGCAATCTAAAGACACTGGAAAAGCAGGCCAAGCGCACAAAGAAATACTACCAGCTTAAGGAACAGTACAAAACACTGAGTATTGAGTTGGCGATTCTGCTGCTCTCCGATCAAAAGGAAGCCTACAAGCGTATTGACGGGCAATTGCAAAAGGAGCAGGATAACAAACTACAGATCGAAACCGAAGCCAATACACTGGATGCTAAGCTGGCGCAGGAGAAGAAAGAAAACGTAACCAAGGAACAAGCGGTAAGCACCGCGCAAAAACAACTTAACCAGCACATTCAAACCATTCAGGAAAAAGAAAATGAGCGCAACGTGCTGCAGGAAAATATCCGCAAAAATGATGAGCGGGTAGATCGTCTACAGCAGGAGCTCCAGCAAGCACTCGATGCACAAGGCACCTACGAAAGTAAAATCAACACTCTCCAAGAGAAGCTAACCGCACAGTCGGAGACAACCGCAAAAATGCAGGCCACCCTGCAGCAACAGAATGAGCAGGTATTGGCCAAAGACAAAGAGACACGGGAGGCAAAGGCCCAACTCGATGAACAAGAGAAAGCGCTCAATGCTACGGAGAAGCAATTGTACGAACTGGAAAAAAAGCAGGCGATCAATCAGGTGCGATTGGACAACCTGAGCCAGGAGGTGGAGAAAGGATCAGAGCAGGAGCAGAAAGGGAAAGAAGCCCTGGACAAGCTCAATAAAACGCTTCGGGATCTGGAAAAGACGGTGAAACAACGGGAAAAGGAACTCGACAAGATTCAGGCCAAGGAAGAAAACCTCCAGGCAGATATTGACTCGAATCAGAAACTCATTGAAAAGATTAAGGCAGAACTGGAACAGGAAAACCGGACCCTCGATGCCAAGCGCAATGAATACAACCTCACCAAAGACCTGCTGGACAACCTTGAGGGCTACCCGGAATCAATCAAATTTTTGCGCAAGGAGGTAAAACACACCAAACATGCCCCCCTCCTTTCAGATGTGATTGCAGTGCAAGACGCTTACCGTGGCGCTGTGGAGAATTACCTGGAGTCCTACCTCAATTATTATGTGGTGAACACCTGGGACGAAGCCCGCGCCTGCATCGACATCCTTAGCGACTCTTCCAAGGGCCGCGCCAATTTCTTCATCCTCTCCGAATTCACCGATTACCAGCCACAATCCATCATCCGCACAGATAATGCGGTGTCAGCATTGGATATGCTGGAGGTGGAACAGAAATACCATCAGTTGGCCGCCTACCTGCTGGACAATGTCTATTTCGTAGACAACATCGAAGAGGCGGATGTGAATTTGAAGGGCGAGAAGGAACCGGTATTCATCACCAAAACCGGTAAATACATTCGCAGCCGTTTCAGTGTATCCGGGGGGGCTACCGGTTTATTTGAGGGCAAAAAGCTGGGGCGCAGGAAAGCGCTTGAAAAACTGAGCCGCGCCATTAAAAAGCACGAAAACAAAGCATTACAAATCACGCAACACCTGCACACCCTACAGAAAAAGCAGGAACAGTTGAAAAACAATACCATCAAGGCCGACCGGGAAGCCGCCAAAGATGCGCTCAACGAGGCACAAAAAGAGATAGCCTCCATTCATACCAGCATAACCCACGCCCAGCAGAGTATCGGCCATGCCTCCGACAAGTTTACCACTACCATGGAACGCATTAAGGAAGTGGAACAGGAAAATGCAGATATGGAGGAACAATTGGCTGTGTTGAAAGAGCAACAGGGTACCCTCTCGCAATCCACCCAGAAAAGTCGGGTCCGCTTTCAAACCCTCTCCGATAAGCTGACCGAGCTACGGGATGGGTACAACCGCGATAACATTGCCTTTCACCAGCAGGATAACCTGCGCAAGCAACTGGAGCAAGAGCTGCAATTCAACCAACAGCAATTGACTACCGCACAGCGAACCATTGCCAACAACGAAAAAGAAGCCACGCAGCTAGCTCAACGACTTAAGGACAATCAAGGTAAAGTGGCACAGCTACAGGCCAACCTAAAGGCGATGTACGGTCAGAAGGAGGAGCTGGAAAAAGCCCTCCAGGAAGCCGAGCAGACCTATTACGACTCCCGGGGCACCATTGATGCTTTGGAAAATGATCTGCGGGAGGTCAACCAACGGAAAACGCAGGCAGAACAACTGATTCAGAGCCTGAAAGAAAAGTTAGGGGACCTCAAGCTCGACCTGGCTTCGATGAAGGAACGCATGAGCGTGGAGTTCAACGTGGATATCAATGACCTCATCAACCAGGAACCGAGTGGCGACACCCCACTGGAGGAGCTTTCAGAGAAAGTGGAAAAGGTGAAAACCCGCATTGACCGGTTTGGGGAGATCAACCCCATGGCGGTGGAGGCCTTTGATGAAATGAAGGAGCGGTACGACTTTATCCAAACACAGCGGCAAGACCTGATCGAAGCAAAGGATAACCTGCTCCAAACCATCGAAGAGATCGACACCACCGCTAAGGCCCAGTTTCTGGAAAACTTTGATGCCGTACGCGACCATTTTCAGCAGGTGTTCCGCAGCCTCTTTACCGAGCAGGATGATTGTGACCTCGTTCTCACTGACCCTTCCGATCCGTTGGAATCGAAGATCGAGATCATCGCCAAACCGAAGGGCAAGCGTCCGCTGACCATCAACCAGTTGTCAGGTGGCGAGAAAACCTTGACCGCCACTGCGCTGCTATTTTCACTGTATCTGATCAAACCAGCGCCTTTCTGTGTATTTGACGAAGTGGATGCCCCGCTGGATGATGCCAACATCGACAAGTTTACCAATATCATAAAGGACTTCTCCAGCAACTCACAGTTTATCATCGTTACGCACAACAAGCAGACGATGAGCACCGTGGACGTCATCTACGGGGTGACGATGGTAGAAGAAGGCGTGAGCCGGGTAGTGCCGGTGGACTTCCGCAATTTGAACTAGGTCCTGTTATCCCCTATTTCTTATGGATAATTTGACATAGCAATCCGCTAATTTGCCAAAGCAACTTCCTAAATTAGCGCCCCATGAAGGCTTGGATGGTAATGATCGGTTTGCTGTGGCAAACCTTGGCGTGGGCACAGCCCGGAACATTGACGGGGGTAGTTGCTGATGCCGCAACCGGTGAAACCCTTCCCGGAGTAAATGTCTTCATTCAAGGTACCTCCTTTGGTACCGCTACCGATATGGAGGGCCGTTACACCATTCCCGACCTGCCGGCCGGGGAATACAATGTCGAATTCTCATTTATTGGCTACGAAAAAAAGGTCTTTACCGGCATACGCGTAAATGCCGGACAGAAAAGGACTTTGGACGTTACGCTGGGGACAAGTGTGCTTACGTTTGACGAAGTAGTGGTGGTTGGTGATAAACCACTGGTGGATGT
>CAJXXO010000159.1 GCA_913062655.1 uncultured Bacteroidota bacterium
CGGTTGCACAAGTGTCGGCACCGCTAATCCATTGGGTGGTGACCACAACGGTGTACTGCCGCTTTCAACAAAACCTTTTAGCTGTCCCGTTTCACCGGCACACACGGCCGTATCATTACCTGCACTAATGGCTGGTATAGGACTGGTAATAATCGTAACTGAGTCTGTATTTGAGCAGGAGCCGGAAGAACCTGTTACTGTGTAAACAATAGTATCACCTGGTTCTGAAATTGGAGCTTGGGCACTGGGATTGTTCAAATAAGTGGGCGGACTCCAACTAAAGTTAGCCGCACCAATCGCAAATAGTCGTACCGGCTCTCCCTCGCAAACCGTAGTATCTGGAAAGGCTTGCACAGGTAATTCATCACGAATATATAGGGTAGTGCTATCAATCCTATTACCAGTGCAAGGATGCATTAAATACACAACCAACTCTTCTTCTCCTTCAATGGTATTGTCCGCAATTGCATTCACCGGTATACTGATAGAGGACGACTGAGAAGCAAAGGTGGGATTAGTGGGCAGCGTTGATACATCTACACCATTAACAGCACTACCCCCATAGCTCAGCAGAATTGAAGTAGCTGCTGTATCTCTGGCGTCTCGGTCTATCACGATTTGACCAGGACTGCACCCTTCTACTAAAAAAGTATCACCAGAAACAGCGGTATTGCTCAACTCATAACCTCCGCTACTAACGCTACTGGCTTCTATCAGCAAATAGGAATCGCCCACCGCATCAAAAATATCGGCTACAGCTAATCGGATATCATAGGTATCGCAAGGTACCACAGGAAAAATGGCCTCAATATTTACAGTGAATCCATCGAATTCCTCCGTTAATCCGAATGGATTGGACACATACAGGGTATTGTAAATGGGTACCTGTGGAGGGCAGAAACAACCAGGGCCCGCCACGCCATTACTGGCTGTAGACAATTCTATGGGTCCCGGTGGATTGACATTTGTATTGAGGCAAACATTGGTATAGTTGTACACAGGACCCACAATTGGGTTAGGGTTAGGATTAACCCCTGAAACGAAAATACCAAACTGATCTCGGTCTGGACAGCATATCTTCTCTGGGTATTCTTCAGAGGCGAATGTGTATTGCAGCTTCATAAAGCCGGCCATCGGAACGGCCTTAAAGCGAAATACACACTTATCATAACTCTGGACAGTATCAGCTTGCAGAGAAAGTAGGGTATCGCCCGGAAATCCCATGTTTGATCCGATATTAGGACCTTGCACGGGTGGCATGGCATCCGTTACTAATCCGGTACTTAATATTAATCCGGAGTCTATTTGTATGGCAGAATTAACCCCTACAAACCCCCCTGCACCACCTGGCGCACAGTCCAATACGGGATTAAATATCTCTACCCCTACACCCTCTATTCCATCGGCAATCTGCTGTGCATTATTTACTGGTTGCACAAGCAGCTGTCCTTGCAATGTCTGCGAAAGCAGAAATGCAAAGGTGAGTAGATGCAGTTTACGTAACAGTGATCTCATATTCGACACATGCGAATCTACAGCTTAAAAGTTTTTGGTTGTTTAAACAAATCAAGGTGGCAGAGAAGGGATATACACATATTACGCAGCAGAACCTTACATCGTTCGCTGGTTGCCCATTGTTTACCGGGCAAAATACCATTTTTGCCTAGATTTAATGTAAAAGCAACCATGCAAACCCTGGATAACACCTTGGCGAAAACCCATCTGCTGCGGGACAATAACCATCGTGGCAAGCTCATCTATATCATGATGTGGATGCTCATTCCCCTCACTCTTTTAGGTATCTTGTCCGACTACCAGGAATATCGGCTGATTAGCAAGGCTATGGATGGCGCCTTTATTTCTACAGCGGAAGCAGCAGCCAACGACAACAGACAAATGATTGTAGGCTTGCTGATGCTGGGGTTTAATGTGGCCCTAATCGTCTCCTTCATTCAATGGTTTCGGAGGGCGTATTACAATGCACACGCGTTGCAGATCCCCTTTCTCAGCTACAACGAAGGCCGGGCTGCCGGTAGCTGGTTCATACCCTTTGCTAATCTCTACCAACCTTACAAAATAGCCACAGAAATCTGGGATGGTTTTCATTATGCCCTAGAAAAATGGATACCCGGGCATCTTACACCTGGTAGAGCGTTTATTGTTATTTGGTGGCTACTGTTCATCGTCACTAATTTTATAGGTAACCTGGTATCCCGCTTTTATATTGGATCTGATACCATTGGAGAACTGCACACTGCCTCGCTTTTTAATATGTACAGTGGAATAATAGGTATCACGGCCATAATCGCTGTGCTGTACTACATCCGGAAAATGCGGCACTTAGAAAAACAGTTGCAGCAGGCTGCCTCCGAGCAAGCCAACCATCCTTTACCCTGGGTAGCCGAATAAAATTTGGCTTTGATAAAACGAAACACTTGCATAGTTGGGGACAACGTATGTAACATTGTAGGGAGATCGATTAAAACCCGTACCGCATGCCTATCAGCAAATCACCCAACAGCAGTAAAAAAAGACTCGTCAAGGATTACGACAACTTACCGGAGGAGATCATAATCCGTTTAAAAGCAGAGTACCCTTATGGCTTTGCCAACCATTTGATCAGCTATCAAAACAAAGAAGGTAAGAAAGTGTCGGCCTTACCCTATGAAACGGAAGACATCTACTACCTCATTCGCATGACCGTTTCAGAGGCACAAGAGATTATCGAAGCTGATGACGATTATGATGATGATGGTACGCTTAGAGATGACTTTAGCCTGGGCGAAGAGCTGGATAATGTTGCAAGTGATAGTGATGGCGATGAGGAGGATCAGGATTGATTATTGCACCAGTAACTTTTTGATCGCACGGTGTCGGTCAGTCTTCCATTCTACAAAGTAGATACCTGTAGGCCAATCGGTTACTGAAAGCCGGCCTGTAGCTGAAGTCGATACAAGTCTACCCTGCCCATTCCAAATGCGAATGCTGCCCCCTGCTGGTGCCACTATGGTCACCTCTCCAACAGCGGGATTCGGATGAATCGAAAGGGCAGCTTTTGATACTTCTGATACGGTCGTGGGGAAAAGAACCTCCGTGCTATCCAATAATAAAGCGACCCATTCGCTATACTGCAAGCCCGAAGGATGCAGACCGTCACCGGCCACCAAAGCGGGTCTGGCAATCCCTTCTCTTGAGATGGGGGTAATATTGAGGTACGTGACGCCCCGTTGCTCCGTGATCCGCTTGTTAATGGCATTGAATTGATCAACCCCCGCTGAAATAGCTGCCGGGTTGCTGCTTTGCCCATAGGGTGTATAAGCGTAGTCAGGGATAGAGAGCACTACCACCTGTTCTCTATTGCCCCCTGCCAGGCCAATGGCAGTACCAAGCAACTGCGCAAACTCCTGCGCGTAAGTAGCCGTATCACCTCCCTGAAATTGATTATTTACGCCTATCAGCAGTGATACCAAATTGTAATTGCTATCCAACTGACGGCTATTCATGGCACTGATCAGGTTATCTGTCCGCCAACCGGTGGTAGCAATCACATCCAACGTATCCCAAACCACACCGCGCCACGTCAGGGAATCTCGCCATTGCTCCGGCCAGCGTTCGCTAGCCGGTACAGATTGACCGATGGTGTAGGAGTCACCTAAAGCCAACATCCGGACCGGGGATGACACCTGCACTTGGGCCCCAATAGTACTGCTGCTGAGCAGCAACACACCTAAGAATAGCCAACGCATTGCATGCATAGCTCCAAAATAGTGATTTGGCTAAAAACGGGTATTTTTCCTCTCTGAAAAAGTACGGTATGCCATCGCCCAATCAACCACCTCCTCCGTTTAGTTGCCAATACACCCCACAAGTACCCGAGTTGTTACAACAACTGAATTGCTCACTGATGCTCAGTACCTATCAGGCAGGCAAGCTCATATTCCTTAGCCCAAAGGATGAACACAGCCTGGTGCAGTTGCCTCGTACTTTCAACAAAGTAATGGGCGTTGGCCTGCATGATGACAAGATGGTGCTGGCTACCAAGGATGAGGTGTTGGTGATGCGCAACTCTCCCGATCTGGCTCGATTTTATCCTCGCAAGCCGGGTACCTACGATAGCTTGTTTATGCCACGGGCCACGTATTACACCGGGTTGATTGATATACACGATATCGATTTTGGTGTGGACGATCGCATCTTTGCGGTCAACACTTCTTTTTCCTGCCTGATCGAGGTCAATTTCAATTATAGCTTTACCCCGGTCTGGCAGCCCCCTTTCATTTCCAAGCTGGCATCAGAGGATCGTTGCCATCTGAATGGTATGGCGCTGAAAGATGGCAAACCGAAATATGTTACCGCTTTCAATGCAGGTGACACCCCACAGAGTTGGCGGGAAGAAGTTACAACCGGTGGCATTCTGATGGATGTAGAGACCAACAACATAGTCGCTGAAGGCCTACCGATGCCTCATAGCCCAAGATTGTACCGGGATGCCTTGTATGTGCTTTTATCTGCAAAGGGGGCACTTGCCCGAATCAATCCCAATACAGGTCGATACGATATGGTAGCACAGACCAAAGGCTTTGTGCGCGGCCTTGCTTTTCATGGTGACTATGCCTTCATCGGATTGTCCAAGTTGCGCCAGAACTCCTCCACCTTTGCCAAGCTTCCTTTTGCGAAACAAGCACAGCAATCGGGTATCGTGATCGTTCACTTGCCCACCGGTGCTACGGTAGGGCAGATCGTCTACCAAACCAGTGTAGATGAGATCTATGATGTGCAGGTGTTGCCCAACAGCATCCGACCCAATATTGTAAACACCGACAAACCCGATTACAAGATGGGCTTGCACATTCCGGGCACTACCTTTTGGGCGCCCCTTTCAAATGAGGAAAAAGATTATTTTTAAGCACTAATTGCTCAACTATGCGATATCGTCCTGCCCCATTTGCCCGACAGTGGCATCAATTCAAGCGACAAGCTGATGCCCTCAACCAAGCCATAGCCGATGGCACTTTCGCGCAATGGTCCCGCCAAAAGCAAGAACGAATCAAGCTAAAATTGATCCGTGCCTATCATCAGCTTAAGGTCTATTTCTCGACTACTATGTTGAAGCGAGCGCTGGCGGGGGCAGCCATACTGCTCGGTCTGCATACCACAGGAATGGCACAGGACTTTGCCGCCCCGGTGCAGAACCCATTTAACCTGGCAGTGGATACCACAGAATACATTACCGATCCTCATCTTGTGGATATGGATGGTGACGGTGATCTGGACATATTATCTGTCTCTTATGATTACAACTACTATGGCGGCTTTAATTACTACGAAAATATAGGTACGCCCAATGCTCCCGCCTTTGGGCCACAACAACGCAACCCTTTCAACCTATCGGCTCCTTCTAATTACCTCCTTTTTGATACCGGTGACCTGGATGATGATGGAGATAATGACATCCTTGGCTTTGAGTACTACGGTCAACTGTATTACTTTGAAAATGTAGGTACCGCACAGCAGCCCAACTTCACTGCTCCGGTGCAATCTCCTTTCAATTTCCCCGGCCATCCCAACAGCAGTGATTCCTTGTACCTCTTTACGGAGCTGGCAGACCTGGACAATGATGGGGACCTGGACATGATGGTTGGCAACGTGTATGGGGGGCATATCCGCTATTATGAAAACACAGGAACTGCTGCATCACCTTCTTTTCCCAGTGGTGTTGGCATGCCGTTCAACTTACCTGCAACCATTGATTCCGTTTACTTTACCGACATAGCCGTTGGCGATATTGACCAGGATGGAGACCTTGATCTGCTGGTATCTGTCCATACCTATGATACGAGGCTGGGCGTTGATGTGTATGAAAATCAGTTTAGGTATTTCGAAAATGTGGGTACACCCACCAGCCCTGACTTTTCCGCTCCTCCGGTAACCAACCCTTTCGGACTATCTGGCGTAGGATACATCCTTATGCTTTCAGATTTTGCTGATTTGGATGGTGATGGTGACCTGGATATTCTTTCCGCTGCCAATGATACCATAGGTAACGGCTACTATTTCGACAATTATCAATCTAACTTCTATTATTTCGAAAACATCGCCTTCCCGGTTGGACAGGAAGTACAAGAGGCCGCCACGCTGCAATTATTTCCCAATCCGGCCCAAGATCAGCTCTATTTTACCTGGCCCGCTTCAGCAACTGGCACACACCAATTGGACGTGTTTGATGCTA
>CAJXXO010000160.1 GCA_913062655.1 uncultured Bacteroidota bacterium
AGTTCCAGTTGGATATAAGTGGAGGCAGGGTTGGGGGAGAGGGTAAGCGGTTGCTGATCAACTTTGGGGATAGCCAACGGGAAAGTATTGCCCGTTTCCTGACCCCCTAAGCGGTAGCCAACTATTGCTTGTGTGTTTTCACCATAAAAGTGATACAAACTGAAGTACGTTAGCCCTATTTGATAGTGATAGGTATTAATCAATCCAACATCTATCATCTGAAATAAACTGCAACTACCATCCATTGGAAAGGAGTGTCTAAAACCATAATCAGATTCTGTGTACCCAACTAATGTGTCGTTTTTAGCATAGGAACCAAGATTCATGGCTAGATAGTCCGGGTTTTTGTTTGGGTATGGCTTGAAAAGATAGTAGCTATTGGATCGACTGTTTTCTGCCAATGCTTTGAGGTGAAACACCTGTGACATGTTACTATCTGAAAAAAACTCACCCGAAGTAATTTTATGTCGGGATCGATCAAAAGTGAAGGTAAAGATTGAGTCCTGGCGATTTATGGTAGTTATTGAATCGCGGTACCACCAACCTGCAGTAGAGAGGTCAGGCTCAATATTGGTAGCAAACCACTTCAGTATATCGCCTGGTTGGAGTGTGATCCATTCAGTGTAATGAGGAATGTGTAAACTAGCAGATAAGGTGTCATTTGATAGACTGATTCGCTCAAGAGCATTCACTCCATCATTAGGGAGATCTCCCGGAAAACTGACATCACTTAACATGCGATGAAAACCAAAATGCTTGGTGAGGATCAATTGCTCACCGTTTAAAGGGTGTGCTTTCGGTTGCCCATTTTCTTCCATCGCTACCGAGAAATACTTGGCGCTATCAGGGTTACCGAAGACAGCAATGATGCCCATACTATCCAAGGTAATGCGAAGGGAATCGTCATAAGGCGGTGGATAATAAGGGTCATACCGATATGGGATAGTAAAGGATTGTCCGATGGATAGGTTATGGTGAAAGGTATACGATAAATGCTTTGTACTATACCGATAGAAATCCAGATACACCTGAATGGAATCGGCAAACCAACCTCCTTTTGTATTAATCCAGCCATGGTTCAGGTCTTCTGCCGTGCAGCTATCGCTGAAGCCATCGTGAAAATAGAGGGTAGTATGCGTGCCCCGATCATAGTGCGCCAGCACTTCTCTGCGTACCACCAGCGAGTCGCTGCCGACTACTTGGAAATAACTCACCTGCCCCGGCACAAAAGGTGCCCAGTCTTGACTGTGCAGCGGTAAAAGTCCAGCTACAAGCAACAAGAGGAGAAAGAAATGGGCTTTCATGGTTGACAAATTACGAAAAAAGCACAGTCGTGATCGTCAGGCCAGCATCAAAAAAGGGGCGCCATCCTGGACGGCACCCCTACACCCTAACATATGTTGCTTTCGCGATTGCTTGTGGGGTTAGAGGGGGTTTGGATCGATTGGTTTAATTTGGAGCAAGAAAATTATCACCATGGACAAGCTTTCCCTACTCCAAACCGCTCGCGAAGAGACCAAAGCCATACTGCAGACGATCGAGCAAGTCTTTGAGCCACAAACCGAAGATGTACTCAACCAACGACCCCGACCGGGAAAGTGGAGCGTGCTGGAAAACATCGAACACCTCAACCTGGCTTGCCGGATCTACTACACGGCGATAGAGAAGAAGGTCGATAGCCGACCCAATGCTGATGCCAAACAAACAGCGAAATCCGGCCCCATTGGCAGGCTGGCGATCAACTCCATCAAACCGAAACCGGATGGCACCATCCCCCGCCCCATGCCGACTATTCCGGGCTTCAAGCCGAACAAAAAGCTGGAAGCGCCTGCTTCACAATTGTCCAAAGAAAAGGTGATACAGCAGTTCAAAGCCGATCAGGCGCTCCTGCTGGAGCTGCTCCAGCAAGCGGAGTCAGCCGACATCAACCGGACCCGCATCGTTTCGTCCATCGGACCGATCATACAGTTTCGCCTTGGCGATGCCATTCGCTTCCTGGTCGGTCACAACCAGCGGCATATGATTCAGGCGAAGCGAGCGCTGGAGCGGGTGCGGGTAGATAGTTGAAAGTGGAAAGTGGAAAGTTGAATGTTCGGGGTTTAGCGTTCAATGTTCAGTGTTCATTGTTCATTGTTACCCAACCTGTAAGTGTCCGCAGTGGTCTAACCCCCTATAAACTGGACTAATTGAGTGATGGGTTAATAATTAGATTAAAGTAGTCATAATTTTGTTATTGACCAATGATATCTGAGGAGAGGGAGTAGGCTCCTTTGGGCTTACTTCTTCTCTAAAGATGAGTTTGTTTTTGTGGTTCCACCATTTGATTTCTACTTGTCCTTTCATCCACATATCCAGTATGGTTGATGGTGTCTTGTATAAGATGGACTTCATGATTCTCTTGTTGTTGTAGACGTGATAGAACTCATCGAACACAGCTTTGGTCTGCTCCAGCGTATTTAGTTCATATTGTTGGACGACAAGTCTTTCGACCGTACTGTGAAAGGATTCTATGTGACCATTTTGCTGCGGGGTGGCTTTTCTTATGTTCTCCTTTTTAAAGAGTAAGTCTTTGATGGCTTGCGTGGTTAGTTTGGCGATGAACTGCGGTCCGTTATCGGTGCGTATCATGATAGTTGTCTGCCAACCTTCATAGACTGCCTTTACCAAGGGATGGCTCTTTAATTCATGCAATGCGGTGACTACATCTTCTGCTTTCATGGTGTGCTGTAGCCTCCATACCGGAGCATACCGTGTCGCCACATCCAGCAGGGTGAGAAGGTAGGCATTCCTGCGCTCCTCATACAGGTACACGTATTTGATGTCAATCTCCACCACTTCAAAAGGCTTGCTAACACGAGGCACCGTGTAACGGACGAACTTCCTTTCCAGCGGATGAACCCTTATGGTAGGATATAGCAATTTGTTCTCTTTCATCAAGCGATACACTTTCTTGTAGTTGATAATCAATCCAGTATTACGCAGCTCTTGGGTAACACGTTGATAGCCATAATCAATGAATGGACGCGAGAGTATTGCTTTGATCTGCTCGACCACCTCATTGTTGGTAATCAGTTCTCCATTTCTATTAGGTGTATGGGTGCTGGGAAGCTTTCCCTTGCGCTTACCGAGAGACTTGTAATAGTAACTGCTTTTAGCGAGTTGAGCCATGTTGCATGCCTTGGTCACAGCAAACCCCTGGCTTACATAGTGTCTTATGATTTCTCTTTTTTGCTCAACTCCAAGAACTTTTTTTTAAGTAGATCCCCACTTAGTCTAAGCGCCATCTCTTTTTCGGCAAGCATCTCCTTGAGTAACCGGTTCTCTTTTTCCAACTTCTTCAGATCCGCCTCAACTTTCTTCTGGCGGCCGTCATCCAAGCCATTAATACCGTGGGCGATATACTTGTCCAGCCAGGAGTGATACAGGGATCGACTGATACCATGCTTTCGGCAGCCGGCTACAGTACCAAGTTGTTGGATGTCCAAGATAATGTTCTCTTTTTCCTGCTTGGTCCAGGATCGAATAGTGCGTTTCATCAACATAAATGTACAAGTTGTATCACGCATCTCAGTCCAGACTTCTAGGGGGCCAAAGCATGTTTTCATTTGTAGCATATAGCTTTAGCGATTGGCCAACCAGCTAATTCATATCTTCAACACGAACAAAAGGCTACCACCACTACTTTGTAGGCAAACAGTTGCCTGATCAGGGCCCAGAAGGTGTCGTCCATCGATTCCTCGTGGTCGCGTTGCAATTGCTTTGCAGCATGGTAATAGTGGCCATCGGAATAGTGCATGAGCTCTTCCAGCAGGTGCTGCTGGTGCTTCATCAACGTGTCAGTAATATCTATTTGTGCAATAATGGTCTCTAATTCCGGGGTGTATTCATGTATCATAATATCCCAACTGCAGAAGTAGCCGCCTACCATCAGCTCTGCCTCTGGCTCCTGAAACATCCAGCTCGTATCAGATAACGAATGCGAGGTGCTGACCGATAGCAAATACCCAAAGTCGATCTGATCCACCACTTTCAGCTCTATGATAGCTGATAAGGGCAGTGAGTCAGCCTCTACCAAGGTGTAAATGGTGTCTTGTGGATGTCCCTCCAGCCAATGGTAGCCATAGGTCAAGCGGTGCCGGTAAAATTCCAGCGAGTCATTGTTGTAGCCCCGATCCAATCGGTCAAGGGCTTGCTTCAGGTAGTCGGTATTCGCAAATGAATCCTGGTCTACATACACTGCTGCAACATACACATGCCCGGTAAAGGTCGCTTCGGCTGTGGTGATCTCCAATTCGAGGAAATAGCCGTTGTATTCGGCTTTGGCGATGTTTATAAGCCCCCAACAAGCGATAAGAGTGACCAAAAAGCGTTTCATAAATGAGTGTTTTATTGGGTTCCGGCCTTCTTCCACCTTATCCAGCACAATAGACCTGTGGTAACGGTAGGAATAGTTATTGCGGCTGTGAGTGAGGTATACTCAAAAACAATTAGGGTTAGCCACCACCTAAATAAAGTGACGGAATCGCTATCAAGAAGGTAGGCCTTTTTCTGCTCAACCATTTCAGACTGCAAGAATAGGTAAATGCCCAAACAGATGGCGCCAATGCTATAAACCGTAACTAACTTATTCGTAGAAGGTATTTCCATAGCTTCCCGTTGGTATTTAGGGCAATATGAATCTACATTGGATTATTTTGCTCCTTTCGGGTAAATGTACGCTGCTTATTTTGAAAGTATTGGTTTGATAAACAGGCAGTTTCGTAAAGTATGAAACCTATTTTTCACCCCGTGAATTCATACTTTTACCCGCAAGGATAAATTACAGGCACATGCTAGCACTACATCCCAGGTTTATAACCGATAATGACGGCAATAAAACAGCCGTTGTTTTGAGTCTCGAAGAATACGAAAGCATTCTCTCTGCATTAGAAGATATGGAGGATGTGCGGCTATATGATGAGGCAAAATCCAATGAGGAAGAATTCTATACGTTGGAGGAGGCTTTCAAACAGATAGAAAAGCAGCGCAAGCAGTCCTGACATGCCCTATCAAGTTGTTGTTAAGAAGCGTGTTGTTAAGGCTTTAGCCAAGATCAACGAACCGAACTACACTCGACTTAAAGAAGCCATTTACAAGCTAGCGGAAGACCCCAGACCAAGTGGTTGCCAACCATTAAAGAACCGACCTGGCTATAGAATAAGGGTCGGCAACTACCGAATCATCTATGAGATTCAAGAAGATGTATTGACCATTTACGTATTAGCTCTAGGACACCGAAAAGATATCTACAGATAATATTTTCCTCCCGACAATTCTTTTGTCTGATGGCCTTACCCCGCCAATATCTCTGCTAACTGCAGCAAGTTCTTGTTGATCTCGAGGTTGTATTTCACCGCATTTTCCAGTGGCGTGTAGTTTACATCTTTATGGACGATACCCACCATCACATCACTGCGGCCATTGATCAGCGCCTCTACCGCTGCCACGCCCATACGGGATGCCATTACCCGGTCTTGGGTGGATGGATTGCCACCGCGCTGCATGTGCCCCAGGATGGAAACACGCGTATCATAGTAGTCAAACTTCTCCTTCACCATCTCCGCCAACTTGATGGCACCACCAATCTGATCGCCTTCGGCTACGACCACAATGCTGGACGACTTGTGATGTTGCCAGCCTTTCGCCAAGATCTTGATCACCTTATCCACATCGGTCTTTGTCTCCGGTACGAGAATGGCTTCCGCGCCACCGGCAATACCACAGCGCAGGGCGATCAAGCCCGCATCGCGGCCCATCACTTCTACAAAGAACAGGCGGTCGTGGCTATCCGCTGTATCCCGGATCTTATCGATCGCTTCTACTGCAGTGTTGATTGCGGTATCGTACCCGATGGTGTAGTCGGTGCCATACAGGTCGTTGTCGATCGTGCCCGGAATACCCACGACAGGGATACCATATTCCTTATGAAATATGTGCGCCCCGGTGAAGGTACCGTCACCACCGATGGCTACCAAGGCATCAATATTGTTCTTCTTCAGGTGTTGGTAGGCGCTCTCCCGGCCTTCTTTGGTCTTGAACCGCTCTGATCGGGCACTTTTCAGGATGGTGCCACCCCGTTGGATGATGTTGGACACCGAGTGGCTGTCCATAGGCATGAAATTGCCATCTACCATGCCCTCATACCCTTTAATGATACCACACACTTCCTTACCATAATGAATGGAGG
>CAJXXO010000161.1 GCA_913062655.1 uncultured Bacteroidota bacterium
TTTCAATTGGTCAACTCGCTCGCCTTTGTGTTTGTGATACCGGTCGATAGAGGCAATGTCGATGCGAGTGATACCTTTCTCGATCAGCGTATCCAGTCGCTCTTCATTCAGCAGGTCGCCATTGGTCTGTAGCATGATCTGTGTGCGGTTACCATATTTTTCCCGGAGTCGATCCAGTATGACGTACAGCTTTTTGCGGTCAGCCAGGGGCTCACCGCCCGACAAGATCAATCGATCAATGGTGTCTGGTAGGTTGTCGATGATAGCCAGGCACTCTTCCTCGCTAATACGTGCTCCTCTCGGTCCGGACAAGTTGTAGCAATGGTCGCATTCATCATTGCAGAGCTGTGTGAAGACCCAGTACAAGGATTCGCAATGGTTATAATTCGGTTGACTCATGAGGATTGTACATTTTGCCAAAAGCGAATTTCCGCCTGTGCGCCTGTCGACTCATCGGCTATGAAGTCCGCTTGTGATGAAAAAGAATGTAGCTGCCCACTCTGCAGGGTCGCCCACTGATCGCCCATGCGAAGCGCCTCTTTCACATCGTGGGTGACAAACAGGCTCGTGATGTGGTGCTCCCGGCTGATGCGGAGGTAGAGCTCCTGCATGTTGCTCCGTGTCTGCGCGTCCAGGTTGCCAAAGGGTTCATCCAGCAACAATACCTTCGGTTCAATGATTAGTGCCCGACCAAAGTTGACCCGCTGCTGCTGTCCACCCGAGAGCTCTTCGGGCGATTTGTGGGCATGGTCGGACAGTCCAAGTTCGTCAAGAAGCGTTGTCACCTTGGATTCGATCGCTTTTGGGGTCTCCTTTCTGACCTTCAGTCCAAAGGCGATATTCTCGAACACCGACAAGTGCGGAAACAACAAGGGTTCCTGGTAGAGGTATACGATACCCCTTTCCTGGGGAGCCAGGTTCGTAAGGTCTTCATCCTTCCAATTGACGCGGCCTTTGTCAAAGGTTAGCAGTCCGGCCAAGCCACGAAGCAGGGTCGTTTTGCCACTGCCGGAAGCGCCCAGGATGCTTAGCGTATGCCCGGTCTCTACCGTCAGCGAGATGTCGTGCAACACCCGCTCTTTGCCAAATGATTTACCTACGCCTTCTACTTGCAGCATCTATACCAATTTAGTGAACAAAAACCGTTTGTTGACCCACAACACCACTGCTGGTGGCAACATCAGGATCAAAGCAGCCACGGCCGCTAAATAGGGGTTCGCTTCCTGTATGTACTGGTACACTAAAACCGGAAGCGTTTGCACTTTGCCTACGCCCAGCAAACTGGTAAGGCCAAACTCAAACCAGGAGATCAAAAAGGTCTGAAAGCCTCCGATCAACACCATGCCCTTGGCCATCGGGAATAAAACGGTGCTGAAAATGTGTATCCGCGAAGCGCCCAGTGTAGCGGCCAACTGCTCATATTGACGGATCTGCGGTGTCCAAAAGGGATGAAACACAATCACGGCATAGGGCAGTGCTAGCAACAAATGCCCCAACCAAACACCACCCCAACTGCCGGCCCAGCCCCAGCGCAGGAAAAAGATGTACACCAGTCCCGCCAGGATCCCCGGGGCAATGACGCAGGGCCAGTAAGCGAAAAACAACCATGTCCGCTGATGCTGATGGTAGGCAATAGCCCGACTGATATAAAAACCCAATACAGTACTCACCAACGCAATCGAGACCGCGATCCCTACGGAGCGGAGGAGGCCGGTCAGCAACAGGCTTTGCCCACTAACCAGGCGCTGCCAATGGTCACCCGTCAGGTCGGGAAGCACGGCCGGATACCGCCAGGTATCAGCTACGGACCATAGCCCCAGCACGACAAAGGGCAATACGAAGGTGAGCCCGATGCCCCACAGTAGTATTTGGGTCGAGCGACTCATATGACCCTCCGTTTGCGGTAAAACAGGAACAAGGCCAACAACACCAGCACCACGTACAGCACCGCCATCGCCATGCCTTGTGGAATGGTGTCCAGACTGAAGCGCTGCAGTTTACGGATGACAAACACCGATACCATTTCGGGGTGACTGCGACCCAGCAGAAGGGGAATCTCATATGACCCCAATACAAATAGCAAATACACCAACACTACCGGCCGGCTGCGTTGCCAGAGGAGCGGTATGACAATCCTTCTTACCTGCTGATAGGTGGAAGCACCCAGCGTTTGACCCAGAACGATCAATGCAGACAGTCGCTCCTGTCGGTAAATATTGGCGAGCAGCAGCGTAAAAAATGGCAAGGCCAACAGAATATGAGCGGCCAGGATGCCAATGCCAAAGGGATCATTCACCCAATTGGGGAAGTCTTGCGGTTGCTGGATCAAGCCGATCTGATCAGCCAATCGCGATAACCAACCCGTACTGCCCAGCCATTGGAAAATGAAAAAGGCTGCAGCAATGGCAGGAATGCCTAACGGTAAAAACAGGAGGTACCCAAGAACACCCTTTTGCAAGCGACCGCGCGACAGCCACACCAACCACAGTGCCCCCAGCCATGAAAGGGCGATGCTTACCACTGCGATGTACAAGCTGAAGCCCAGTGTTTGCCACAGCACACCTTCTGCCCACAGTGCCTGCCAGTGTCGCCAGGTGAAGCCGTCCGACAGCGCACCCGCTAGTCCGACACTGTATAGTGCCGCATAGACGAGCCCCGCCAGTAGCGGAAAGGTCGCTATAGCAACAAAGCCCCAGCGGAGCAGGCTATTGGGCCATGTACGTCCGGAAATCTTCATACAGTCGGATCATATATTCAGGGGCAAACTCCAGGATCGCCCGGTCTTGAATGGTAGTTCTGTCGGGAGCAAATTGCCGGTTGGGGATGTCGGCAAACTTGTCCTGCCACGCCTTTGGTAGTCGCTCGATGTCGAGGATGGTGCCATCGCCCCACACCACCGGGTCCATCTTTTTCCATTGCGCCCACGGACTGATCAGGGTATTGATCACCACCATGGCACCGGCTTTATTGCCGGATCTGGCCGGGATACCGAGGTAATGGCTGTTTTGAATCGTGCCGGTTGCCCAGACGTAGGCCCTCGCTGACTCAGGAAAAAGGCCCTGCGCTACTTTGTTGTCTACTTCCCCGTCATTCATGCTCATCGTCAGGTGCAGTTCGCCATTGGCAAACAATTGATGCATGGGCGCTACTGCATCGGGAAAGGTGGTGCCTGACTTCCAGAGATAGGGCCGCAACGAGTCGAGGTAAGCCCACAGTTGGGTCGAGTAGGTCTCGTACACTTCCGGATTGAAGTCACCTTGAAAAGGTGTAGCTCTGCCGGCCAAATCTACCAGCAGTGCCTTCAGAAAACTCATGCCCGTAAAGTCACTTGGGATAGTGATGGTACCGGGATGACGTTGCGCGTAGGCGAGGAGCTCCATTCGGTTCTGGGGAGGCGTTGTCATCACCGTGGTATCGTAAATCAACGCTTGCTGTACATTGCCCCACGGACACTCCATGCCAGCCACCGGCTGCTGAAAGTCTTGGGCGATGAAGGGATTCTCCCAATCGATGTATTGGCTATTGGGCAGGTGATCGACAAACGGGCCAAACAAGCCATTGATCTGCCGAAGCTGGTAGAACGTTTCTCCATTGATCCAGCACAGGTCCAACTGGCTTTCGCTGACCCCCGCCTCGATTTCGGTCATGAGTGTCGACACGATCTGTGTGCCTTGTCCGCTCAGTAATTGCAGGTCAATATTGTACAACGAATCCACCAGTGGCACAATCTCCTCTCGCAGGTAGGCATTGATGTAAGGGTCGCCTTGCCAAAGCATGAAGTAAACGGTGGTTCCGCGTGCTTCGGCTTCGATCTCGGGCCAGCTTTTGTCCAATATGGCATCCGGCTCAGCCGTTGACGAGCGGCATTGCCAAACCAGTACTAGCAGTGCAAAATAAAGCAGTCGTTGCATCAAAATCGGTATTGAAGGCCAAATTGAAATTGTCGGGGTGGACCGGCATTCCTGCGCACTAGCGTGCTGCCAGCCGGACCTACTTGTATCTGGTTGCTTTGGGTGGCATTGTTACTGTAGCCGCTGAGGTTTTCGGTATTGAATAGGTTAAAGACATCCGCCCGGATGACCAGCTCCTGTTCTCCGATCGGTTGCGTGTATTGCAGACTGAGGTCAAACAACACCGACCAGGGTAGTCTGTCGCTGTTGCGCGAAGCACCCGGCCAGCGGTCGCTGTTGCCCAGGTAAGCATCGCCAAAACTGCGGCCATCGCCATTGAGATCGGTGGTGCCAAAAAGCGTTGCATCCGGTATGCGGTTGATCGGTTGGCCGCTCTGCACCAAACTCGCTGCCGTCAGCAACCAACGGTCATGCGGCTGGTATAACACCATGGCATTGATCACATGGGTCCGGTCGTTGAGCGAAGGGCCCCATTCTGCTTCAAAATCATTGGCATCCTGCGCGCGAAAATTGATATCGTCTGTGTTGTTCTCCAATCGCGACAGCGTGTAGGTGAGGCGATAGCCGATGCCGCGTTCATTCAGCGCTTTATTGAGGGTAAAACTCAGGGCTACATAGCGTGCTTCTCCGGCTGTTTCGGTCACCATCACATTGCGTGCTATGCCACGGAGCGTATCTCCCTCCACCAAAGCGTACGGTCCATTGGCATCTTGGTAGATCGGTACGGGTCGGGTGGCATCGGCAGCAGCCGGTGTGCGTACCAGCACATTATCTGGATCGATCGGGTAGGGAGCCGGGGCGTTGAGGTCGCGGAGGCGAAACAGGTTGAAGCTCCGATTGTACAGGGCATCCACGTAAAACAACAGGTCATTTTTTGCCTGGTATTGGTAGCCCACCATCAGTTGATGGGTATAAGGATTATCGTAGCCGTTGGGATTGAGGATGCGCCTTTCGTTGGTAAACACCTGCGCCCGGTTGGGTGCGGCTTCCGCTGGTGTAGGGCCTTCGCCCAGGGTCACATTTTCATATGTGGCCGCGAGATTGCCATCAAATGTCACTTGCGTCAGATCAGTGTCTGCGGGCAACTGGCCGGCATCTATCAACGCTTGTAGTTGGGTCAGGTAATCGGGCGAAGTATTGTTTTGCTGCAACGCATCGCTGTAGATAGCATAAATGATCCGATCATAGACCAGGCTGTATCCTCCACGCAACACCGATCTTTTCGATAGTCGATAGTTGGCATGCACACGAGGAGAGAGGTTGTTATAATCGCCCTGGTCACTACCGCCTTTCGACAGGTTATCATAGCTCCAACGCAAGCCGGTGGTCACTGTCAATCGTGGACTTACGGTCCATTGATCGGTGAGGTAGAGGTGCCAAAGGTTTTGGCGTGCTCCGTAGCTGTTGGGTTGTAGTTCTACCTGGTATTGCACCACATCAGCATTTTCAGGCAGGTCATTGATCGAGAGGAGGCTACCTACATTTTGCTGTCGAAGCGTTAGCAGTTGATCACTCGTCAGTTTGACCACATAGTTGCCGTTCACATTGCCGCCTCCAAACAAGCGGTGGTCGCTGGAGATCAATCCCCCACCGGCCCGGATGACATGCTTATTGGTATGCCAACTGAATTTTTGCTGTACCTGCCAGGTGTTTTCCAGCTCGTCAAAAATGAAGCCCGGATGCCCGATCACCGCAATCGGCTGCTCTTCCGGATTCCACAACGTGACTTGCGACTGTGGTCCATTAAGCGCTTCACCATAGTCCCAATTGAATTGGCTGAATTGCACATTCGTTTGCGCGGCAAAGCGTCCCTTCACATAGCTATTGTGCCAGGCAGCGATCAGGCTGTTGCGGTCTTGCACCGATCCGGCAGAGGGAAAAGTGACACCCCCTTCCAGTCCTCCGCCTTGGCGGGCAATGGAGACCGTACCCGAGTGAAACCGCCAATAGGATCGAAAGTGCTCATTCCACCGATGGTCGATACGGGCGGAGAGGTAGGTGAATCGGTTGGTGCCTCGCACAACTTCGTTGATGCCCAGGTCCGGACTAACCAGCCGATTGTCTTTCAGATCAGTGGTGTGCTCGGCATTGACGTAGAAAAAAGTCTTATCCCGCAAGATGGGCCCGCCTATGGCAAAGCCGCCCTGATAGCGCTGGAAGCCGTCTTTTACCAGATTGCCACTCAGATCACGCTGTGCATAGGGACTCGCCCCATCGATCACCGGGCCGGGTCGAGACAAGGTAAAAGCCTCACCTGTGATTGTATTCGTGCCCGATGGGGTAGTGATATTGATGATCCCATTGCCCGACCA
>CAJXXO010000162.1 GCA_913062655.1 uncultured Bacteroidota bacterium
CGGTGATCTGGGAAAATGCCGCCTCCGGATCGGCCGGTGCTATGTCGGATGCCGGTGCCCTGGGCGCCTTGATGCAAGGCTTAGCCGAGGAAATGTCTGATGGGGTAAACTTTGAACTCACCTATTTCGAGTCACCCAACGGTGAGCAGTTTATCCTGGGCTCTGAGGTAGAGAATAAAATTCAATCTATGTCATCGGATGAGGTGACGATCAATTACACCAACAACTACACCCTTTTCGACAAAGCCACCGGCAATCGCATTTGGAGTGAACCTGTGGAATTAGAAGGCAAAGTTGGTACGCTGATATTTGAAGCGCAACAGATCATTGTATTGCCAGATGATGGGGGCAAAACCGTGATCAATGCCTTTGATCGCACCTCAGGAGAAGCCTTGTGGGGCAAGAAGGGCCGTGGTATCAAACTGAAAGGCGGTGTGTATGATTATGTCCCCGTTGAAGGCGGCTACCTGCTGATCAGCGGCAGCAGTGATAAAAGTTTCCTCAGCTTTCTAGATCCGGCAGGAACGTTGCCTTTTGATAAGCCAATTAAAATTGGGGGGCGGGTAATCAAGACCTTTTCCTCCCCCAAAGGCATTGCCTTTGCCACTACACAGGAGTTTGACCTACTTGACCCTGCCGCTGGTGACTTGCTGCTGAAAAAGTCTATTGAGACCAGCGCTTCCCTGGTACAGCCACTGGAGGGCGAAAAAGCGGTGCTGGTGTACGACCTAAAGGATGACATGCTCAAAAAGGTGGACTTGAATACGGCTACTGAATTGGCCTTTACTGAGGCAGAGATGAAGTTTGATGGGCGGGAAAACCCCGAGCGCCTGGCCATAGATGAGGAGGGCTACTTGTTGACCTCTTCGCAGAATATCGGTCGGTACAGTACAGATGGACAGGTTGAGTTTACCAACTATTTTAAGGCCCCAGGTGAATCAGGCCTTCGCAAAGCGCTGCTGTTGGCACAAGCTGCACGGGCAGCCTACATTTCTGCCAGCTCTTACTATGCCGCAGGCACACTCAACAATGCCGTAGATGAAGTGACCCAGGAAGATGCGGTAGCCGGTGCTGTGGTACAGGGATTTGGCCAGGTGTATCAGGAACTGGGTGACCAGGCTTCTGCCTTTGCCAAAAAGTCTTTTGCGCAAGCGACTGCACGATTTAAAGCCACGCAGGAAAGCCGCGATTTCCGAATTATACTAGCTGATATGGGTAAAGGAAATGCGCTGGTGCAAGTCAGCCATGCCACAGGTGAAGTGATGAACGAAATCAGCTTGGGCAAAGACAAAGAAGCGGATTATGCGGTAGACGATGTACTGGGATTGGTCTTTATCCGTCAGGGGGATAATCGTATTGCGGTGTATGATTTAAATAGCAAGTAGTTTTCCGGTACGGTATACCGCATGATACGTTCTTTTTCCAGGAGTACTGAGGTATGGTGGCTTTCAAAGTAGGAGGCGTGCAATGGCGATTACAATAATGTAAGTGCCTTTTCGGTTACCTTTGTATTACATTTTCATCCGTGTTAAGATATACCTTATTTGCTCTACTATTGGTGTCTGCTTTGTGGCTCACTGCACAGGATAATGATGGTCTTTTCCCACCCCAACCGCTAGTCACACATGACCTCCCAGCAGACAGCTTGTCCGCCTATAACCTACTGGACTCTTTACCGATACCGGATCACCTGCTACTACAAGGGGAAGCAGATGGAAATTACTACATAGGTAAAGCCAATAAGGGTGGTTTTACGCTATTTCAGTTGCCGGACATTGGCAATATCATCCAGGTAGAGACGCATGACATCAATGGTACAGGTCAAGCTGAACTGATCCTTCACCGGTCGGTGCGGAATGGCCGGTCGGGATGGGAAAGTGGGCATGCCTGGCACCGCGAAACGATGGAGATCTATGATGTGGACCAACCGGCTTTATTATTATCCTTCGAATATTGTCAGGAGCAGGAAAACTGGTGGACTCAATATGTGGAACCAGAGCACGATTCTATACACTACGAAGAGCGAGAGGTGATTGAGACTGGAGGAGAGCACTGGTCAGAATGCTATACCATTGAATGGGACAACGGTATGCTGCTATTTCTACCAATAGCAGCGGGCATAGCAGAAGCGGAAGAGCCATTTCAGGAGCAACTATTTCGATGGACGGGAGAAGGGTTTGTGCAACCGTAACCTTGACCCTGTAGCTTTTCCAACACCAATACATGCTAACATTTTATGGGTACCCATCTCATTTTCGCCTATAATCCCGGATATTCAGTACCACCGACAAAACGGTTAATACAGCCATAGCGCCAACCAGTATCCATTCCATATGGTCGGCTGCGATGGCTATACCGGTGAGGGATTCGACCAGAAACTCGATGTAATTGTTCGCGGTATCACGGTAACCCAATTTCGCCCGTACCTCCCAATGCCAGTCTGTACAGGGGCAGTAGCCCCATCCGTACCAAATGCCTAATCCAAACCAAGACAACAACGTTAGTGCCAGGGTAAGTAAATGCCATTTACGAGTACTTCGCCAGATCCAACCTACCAGATTGAATACGGTGAAAGCGGTATGGACAACAAAGAATACGATATTGAGGAAAGCCAGCATGCCGTAAGGACTTCGCAGGTAAAAAGTACGAAACCTTTTGCTTTAGTGGGAAGAGGCCTACTTGCCCAAAGATGAGTGATGGTGCATTTCAAGCGGGGCTGTAGGGGTAGGGTACAACTTTCCCGGAGGGGTATTGACGCCCTCCGGAAAAGAATAGAATTGATTTAAGAAGGATTCACTTCAAAAGAGACTTTGGCGGTTACGCCATAGGATACGATCTTATTGTGCTGCACATTGGCGTTCATATCCTTAATGTAAATGGATTTGATGTTTTCAACAGATTTGGCCGCTTCATTCAGCGCATTCTGTGTTGCATCATCAAAACTTTTCTCTGATCCTGCGATCACTTCAATTACTTTCACAATTGCCATAACTTATTGGTTTTTAATTAGTAATAGGTTCTAATTGGGCCAACGAAGATGATAGGACTGGGTTCAGAAAAGCGTAGATTCCTTGCGAAAATGATGGCTATTACGATGATGTTACCGGGCTATCTAAGGGGAAAAGCCTACCCCAATAGGGCAACAAGGTATTTTGCACACTTAGCGAAACTTGTATTTTAGTTGTGCAGAAAAAACCTTGGGCCTATTGCCCTGATGCTGCTGACCTCCATCCGCTCACCCCAGAAATAGCGCCTGTGAAGAAGACCAACCACTCTCTTTGGAAGCAATACAGCCTTGAATTCCTCTCTGTTTTTGTGGCCGTTATCATGGCGTTTGCCTTGAACAACTGGAATGAGAACCGGAAGAGCAACCTGGCTGAAGACAAGATCCTGACAGAGATCTATAATGGGCTGGAAAAAGACCTGTTTGATATTTCGATGAATGTGTCAGGGCACCAGCAAGGGTTGGCTGCAGCAAATTTCTTCCGAAGACTGCTGGGCGATCAGCCCGCTTCAACCGACTCTTTTCTATACCATTACCTGAACCTGACCCGGGATTTTGTATCGATTCAAAATACATCAGGCTATGAGACCCTCAAATCGCGCGGCTTGGAGCTGATCAAGAATGATTCGCTCCGGTCGGCCATCATTTCCTTGTATGAGTATGACTTTGAGACACTCGCTAAACTGGAAGAGGACTATTACGAGATCCAGTTTCAGGAGAACTACTTCAAGGATATCAACCGCATGTTGAGTCCTTTCATGGTTTTCAACACCAGGAACGAATTAACCGGACTGGAAGAACCGATCAACCTTACTGGTCTGGATAAAAACCTGTTTCTATCCTATCTCTGGAAGATCGATGTCAACCGAAATTTCATTTTGATCTTCTACAGGCAGGTCAAAGAAAAGATACAAGCCATAAAATCACGTATTCAGGAAGAAATAGACCTGCAATAGGGGCACCACTACAGAACATTCATATCATCTCCTAAAAGAATCCAATGACGGAAAAGAACACTAAAAAGAAAAAGATCGGCTACGCTTTTGTTATCGGCCTTGCCGCAGGCATTATCCTGTACAAGGTCATTATCGACTTACTCTGGCCTATGCTATTTGGGTAGGTCATCAGGCCTGCTGCATAGGTTGTTGCCGGGCACTGATATGTCGCTGAGCGATTCCTTCCAGTTCTTTTACCAATACCGTTGAAGCGCCATCTTTCCGTATTTGCGTACCCAACCGGCTGGCTCCATCGGCAAAGGCGTCATCCTCGAGCAACCGCTGCACCTTTTGGCGGATAGCACTTACACCCGATGATTTCTTGAGGGTAAGCCCTGCACCATGGTATTTCACCTTAGCCGCATTATCATGCTGATCGCGCCCCATGGGCATACATAGCAAAGGAACATCAAAGGAGAGGGCGCGCATCACTGTGCCATGACCGGCATGGGTGATCACAAGCTCAGCATGGGGAAAGACCTGCGAATGAGGCGCACTGTCAACCACCACTACATTATCCGCTTCGGGTAGTTGCGCCATGGCTAATGCCGGACCAGTGGTGACGAGCGCACGCACCGGTAATTGCGATAGAGCCGTGATGCAATGGCGCAGTACAGCGCCTTGGTTTTGGAAGGTGGAAGAAAAGGCTACCACCACCAGTGGTCGCTTATCTTCAGCCGGCCACGGAGGCGCCCACTCGGCTACCCAATCGGGGTCCTGAAGAATAGGGCCTGTGTAGCGCACATTAGCCGGTGCCGGCTCCATGGGAAAGTCAAAAACGCGACTGGTCATGATCAACCGCAGGTCAGCCTGGTGCACCAAATCGACCGTATGTGACAAGGCCGGCAAGTCCAGCTCCTGTCGTACAGCATTGAGGTCTTTCAGGTAGCTGTCGAACACCTTATGGAAGAGGCCGCCCAACAGCTTATCGCGTAACCTTCCCAGTGGGCCCTTGCCCGGCAGCAAGCCCATCATGCCCGGTGGTCGGTTGTCGGCTGGGAAATACTCCGGCATATGAAAGCCAACCGCTGTTGGCAGACCACGCTTTTCGCCTGCCATCAATGCCGGAATAAGCAGCATATCCACGATCAATACATCCGGCTGCGTCTTATCTATGGCCTTCAGCGTTTGCTCCACCACAGTGTTGGCCGGCCCGAAGACCACATTATCCAATGTCGGGTCTTTCATCCCTTTTTTATTCCAGTCCCGGAAGATATCTTCCGACCGGTCGGTACGGGTGAAGTAGTCTGTAAAAGGATGAAAGTGAAAGTCATGGTCCGTTACCACCGCTTGCAGACAGGGCTCTGTCAGAACATGAATATCATGCCCTCTTGCCTTGAGTTGCCGGGCCATACCCAGCATGGGCGGCATATTACCGCCACCGTCAACGGTGATCATGAGGTAGGTGTTTGTCGTAGTCATAGTCTTGTGGTTATTGGTTTTGTTCAATAAGTCCTTGCACCAACTGATGCATGATCTGGTAGGTGGCTTTTTTACTCTTGCCAAAGTCTTTGCGCAGCACCTTCCATTGGTACACATCAGTTGCACTGTAGAAGGCCATCAAGCGTATGTCGTAGTCGGGGTCACCTTGTGGGGGCAGGTGATCGGCAAAAACCTGCGCGCACCAGTCGCGGTGAAATTGTCGTCCTTTTTGCAGGATCTGGTGGGCGATCGGCAGCTCCTCCTCCACTCGCAGGGTTCGGATATTGGCCTCACCAAAGGCCTCGTAATCGGCCAATAAACCTTGGAGGGCGGTGGGTACGTCTTTCGCGATCGATGCATTTCGTTGCTGGGCTACGGCATGTGCTTCTTGTTCTAAACTTGCCTGGAAGAGTCCTTCTTTCGACTCGAACCGCCTCAACACCGTTCGCACGGTCACGCCTGCTTGTTCCGCCACCTGTTCCAACGTGATCTCATGCAAAGGATAGTCTTTCCATAGCTGAACAGCCGCTGCGATGATGGCCTGACCCGTCTGTTCTTTTGCTTTCGCACGGGCTTTCATCTGGTAGTTGCGTTTGGGTGCACTTGTTTTCATGTCACTAATATAGACACGAATATTTAATGTCACAAGTATTGACACGAATTATTTTATAGGGCTACCCACTTAGATCGCATAAAGGCGAAGTATGTTTTCTAACATCTATTTTGCTCGCTTCGCTGCGCCTTTCGTCCTT
>CAJXXO010000163.1 GCA_913062655.1 uncultured Bacteroidota bacterium
GTAGAGCGCATGGCCTCTCGTTCGGCTTGAAGTTCTTCCGGCGTCTTGTCGCGAATGGTCCAGCCGAGTGTCCAAACACCGTCAATAAGCGTAGGCAAGCTGTCGGGGATGGCTATCTGTGCTTTTGAGGGTGTCGGTTTTTCTGCCTGAGAAACAGGATAGACGCCCCACTGGGCAAGTGCCTCATTCGAGAGACGCTTTGGGAAGCTGGTGTTTGGGTTGTCGCGGCGTAGATTTCCGACCGTGTAGGGATATTGGTCGATCTGGCCGTTTGTAGCTTTAACGAACATTGTGTCAGTCCTTTCTGCTCGTTAGGTCGGCTGAAGCTCGATTGCCACAGGATAAAAATATGGGTTTACAGGATTACTACCGTAAGAAATCGTCCAGTCCTCAGTTTTTGGGCGTGGATCCTGCAACACATTCAAAACCAAAACCAAGAGAGTGCTTTTCCTGAAATTTCCAAAACTCACGGAAATACTTAATCTTCATAAAAGATTGCAGAGTTCAAACTCTCTCAGTTTTTTGAAAATAGCTATGGTATTCGCTCGCTCAAGATTACCTTGACCTTGCAAGAGTGATCAAGCTAAGGTCCTGCCCAAAACATGACGTTTTCTATCACACAATTCTTGAAAAGCTGATCGTTACCGGTCGGCTTTTTCTCTTTTGCACCTATTACAGCTCAGGCGCCACCCGATGCTTGGTGGCTTGTTCATACGCATAGGCGATCTCGATCAGCGTAGGCTCACTCCAGGCTGTACCAAATATAGATACCCCCACTGGTAACCCGTCTACATACCCCATAGGTACGGTAATATTGGGATAGCCCGCAATAGCCGCAGGCGAAGAACTACCCAACTGGAAGTGATCCCCATTCACCCAATCGGTCTTCCAGGCCGGACTACCGGTAGGGGCTACAAAGGCATCCAGCTCATGCGCTGCCATAACGCGGTCTATACCTTCTTCCCGTGCCAACCGGGTGATCAAGGCCAATGCTTCCTGGTATTCTTCGCTGTCCAATCCTTCCTTCGCTTGTGCCATTTCCAGGTAGCGCTGGTCATAAAACTGCAGTTCAATAGGGTCCGAAGCGTTAAAAGCGATCAGCTCTTCCAAACTCTTAATCGGAGCATCAGGGCCCAGACTGGCAAAGTAGGTATTTAGGCCTTCTTTGTACTCATACAGCATTACGGTAAAGGACGCCCCTCCAATCTGTTGTTTCCATATGGCATCAATCGGTATGATCTCTGCCCCCTGGGCTTCCATAGCTGCTATGGCCTGGTGCATCAGCGAGTCGACTTTGTAATGTGCACCCATGGGCTGCTGGTACCACCCGATGCGTTTGCCTTGGAGGCCGCTTTCCTGTAAAAATGGCGTGTAATCGTCTAAAAAATGACCTTGGCTGGCCAGGGTCTTGCTATCCGCAGAGTCCACACCCGTCAAAGCCCCCAGGCCAATTGCTGCATCCTCTACCGTACGTGCCATGGGACCCGGTGTATCTTGCGTAAAAGAGATGGGTATCACCCCCGACCGACTTACCAAGCCAACGGTGGGCTTGATGCCAACCACGCCATTGGCATGGGCCGGACAAACGATGGAACCGTTGGTCTCCGTGCCGATGGCGAGCACGGCCAGGTTGGCGGCTACAGCCACACCCGATCCCGAGCTGGAGCCACACGGATTGCGACTGGTATCGTAAGGATTTTTTGTTTGTCCCCCTACTCCACTCCAGCCACTGGAGCTCATTTCCCCCCGGAAGTTGGCCCACTCGCTCAAGTTGGCCTTACCAATGATCACGGCTCCGGCTTCGCGAAGTTGGCTGGCCACATAGCTATCCTGCAACGGAAAGGAATTCGCCAGTGCACGACTGCCTGCTGTGGTGGGCATTTTATCGTGGGTGTCAATATTATCTTTCAATACCACCGGAATACCATGCAATGGCCCTCGGGTCTTCCCTTCCTTGCGCTCCTTGTCTAATTCCTGGGCAATCGACAAAGCGTCCGGGTTGACCGATAGGATAGCATTCAATTGTGGTCCGGCATCGTCAATAGCGGCAATTCGATCGAGGTATTGCTGCACCACCTCCTCTACCGTAAGGCTGCCATCTGCATACGCAGCCTGCAGTTGGGGCACTGTGTATGCTGGCAAAGGCCCTGTTGTAGATGCTGTTCCTTCGTTTTCATTTGTGCATGCCCAAAAGCACAAGTACACTACCAGAAGCGCATACCCTATTCTCATGTCTACTACTGTTTCGTTGGAGGGAGGGGGCTAAAATTACAAGGAAATAATTACCGGCATACTGTCGTCCCACTACTCATGCTCAGGCAGTTAGTGTGGTAGCCAGATCGGAATTCAATACATCATAAGTTTCCAAGTCCAATCCGGCATAGGTCAGCGCATCCTCCAGGTCATTGAATAACTTGACGGTTTGCGGCTGTACCTCTTTTTGGTACATGAAGGCGAGTGTCGTTTCAATAGGTGCTTCAATAAGGATGACCACTTTGGCACGCGAACTCATGCTTTGCTGATCGAAGAATTGTATCATCTGCATCAGCTCGGCCTCTGTCATTTGCACATCGGCCTCTCGAATATCCATGAAGATGTTAAACTCCGGGTCATAGGCTGGATCTTCCCATATCTGTTGAAAGATATGCATGGTATTTTCAGTGGTAACTTGCCCCGCAAGTAACTCGAGAATATAGCGCTGCTGCCGGTCTATGTGGTAGGTGAGTTGCACTATAACAATAGTAGGTAAATCCGCCTTTAGAATGATTCTGAATTATCGATTGAGCCTACGAAAGATTGGGTATCTTTCCAAACATGGCTACTTCCGATTCCCCGGACACGATTCAAGAACGCTATCGGCCCTACCATGGTGAGGAAACTTCATCTAATTACACGTTGGCCGAAAAAGCAGTTAATGCTTTGTGGAAAGGCATCGCATTTCTAAAGGAGGGGGTGATGCAGGAAAAGTCGCAAACGCAGCAGATGGGGCATACTTTTTTTCGCCTGTTGGCCGACAAGTTGCAACTCGATAAGCGAACCGAGCCCCCCACACCAGAAGAAGTGCGCGAAGCCATGCAGCAATTGAAAGATGTCGGTAAGCTCTCCTTTTTTATTTCTTTTTCACTGTTACCCGGTGGGGGAGCATTACTCATTACGCTGGAACTCCTGGCCCGCAGAATGGGCATTACCTGGTTTTCGTTTGTGCCCTCTTCTTTTCGGCCGCCTGACGAGGATGCTACGGCACCATGATCTTACTACGATACAACGGATGCCCGGCTACTTCGTAAGTAAGCAAATAGATACCCGCTGCCTGCGGTACTGGCATATTGACATAGCTGGGCTGTGCCGAAATCGCAGCCAGCCGCTGCCCTGACAGACTATACAGTACAAATTGACCGCTACCTGTCGCATTGTGTCGTATAGTAAGCTGATGACGAACCCAAGTAGGGTGCACGATACGCAGAGGGTGGGCTGCCGCTGCGGAAGTTCCTATCAGTTTATCTACCTCCACTTCCATTTTTACCGGTAAGTGATCACTGATGTCGTACAAGGTCTGCGCGATCACTGAAGGCAAGCTATTGTTGTTGACGTCCAGCTCCTGGTTATAGTCGTTGCCATCCTGGCCAAGAGCACGGTAACTGTTGTCGATGTAACGAAAATCATTGGTAGGAGCCAGCACTGGAAACTGCGCCAGGATGAAGTCGAAACGATCATCCAGGCCACCACCAGAGAAACAGCCCCCGTTGGTGTTGCTGGATCGTGTCGACTGCGTGTGGTAGAAACGGTAGGCACTGTTGCTGTTCCAGTTGCCCAATTGATCAATGGGATCATAAAAGCGTACGCTCTGATCGCTGTAACTGACCAGGTTTTGAAAGCCCGTTTCCCCACTGGTGTACACATTCAGGTCGCCTGCCAGCAACACATTGCCCCGGATCGCATTATTGGAGAGGTATTGCATAAGGGCATTGGTCGCTGCCGCCCGATCGGCTGCATCACTGCTGGAATTGCCTGCCTTCAGGTGAGCGGCCACTACCGTGAAAAATACCGTATCTGACCCTGCGGTAAGGTTGGGGTCCTTGTAGTACATGTGGTAAATGTCGATCACCCGCACGAGGAATTGATTACTCAAATCGCGGGTTACCGCTTCCTGCCGGAGCAAGCCTACCTTTTCGCTGTCGTAATACAACATATTTACCAGCGAAGAGAAACTGTTATTGGAAAAGTTAGCTGAGCGATAGGCCGTTTCACCATTGACATTCAGTACATTATCCTGAATGAAAGCGTAACTGTTTTGAGGGCTGGCACTGATCTCCTGGCACACGAGCACATCAGGCTTGTAGTAGAGAAACAGGGTGCGCAGAGCCGCCTCCTTATCCGAGCTATTATTGGTCACATTGGTGCATTGATTGGTCGTATTGCGGTAGTTCAGCAGGTTGTAGGACATGAACTTAAGCGTATCGGCCAACTGGGCTTCCGCGGTCAGGCTGGTCAGGATGAGTAGCATCCCAAATAAAAGGAGGCGAATGTTCATACTGCAAAGCTAACACAATGGTGGTGGTTGGTCATTTTCCCGATAATAAAGCCGATGCTGGCGAACAAAAGGGCAGAAGCGGGCTTTGTATTCGCTTTAACGTAATCCTAACGCATATTGCCATGGCAAAGGTGTAATTTTGCCGCCTGCAAGTATGACCGAACCCGCCAAACAAGAGCTACGAGGCCTGTCTCAACGTAACATCTACATTGCCTTAGCGATAGGTTTGGTGGTGTCTGGGTTTCTCATCTACCGCACCTTCGATTACGAAGCCTTTACCGCCATTCGGTGGAGCAATGAATTGCTGCTCTTCCTGGGGTTGTCCCTGTTGCTGATGGTGATTCGCCACTTTCTGTACATGTACCGGGTGTGGTTGGTAACGGGCAAGCAAATGCGGTTTCGACAGGCTTTCGAATCGATCGTCATGTGGGAGTTTGCCTCTGCAGCTACGCCCGGCATTGTGGGAGGGGCAGCCGTGGCCATGTTTATCCTCAATAAGGAGAAGATTTCCATGGGCAAGAGCACCGGCTCGGTGATGCTCATCACCTTCATGGACAACCTCTTTTTCATTGTTGCAGCCATTGTACTTTTTGCTTTGGTGGGGCTCGAGTCGATGTTTGCCATCTCTGAAGGGTGTGGCGAAGAGATGAACTTGCCTATTCTCGGCTACATTGGCGGCATTCAATACATTTTTCTGCTCGGTATCAGCTTCTCCGCCCTGCTTTCCAGCTTGCTGGTGTGGGGCCTACTCGGCAATCCACGTGCCCTCAAGTTATTGCTGCTCAACATCACCAAGTGGAAGCTATTCAGCCGCTGGCGCGAAAAAGCCAAGGAAGTGGGGGACGACATCATTGTTACTTCGAAAGAATTCCGCGGCAAGAAAATCGGCTTTTGGCTACGCGTATTTGTAGTGACCACACTGGCGTGGAGTTGTAAATACCTGGTGGTCAATGCCCTGATCACTGCCTTTGGCGATGTAAATGCCTGGGATCAGGTGGTCATCATGTCGCGCATGCTGGTATTGTGGCTGGTGATGCTGATTCCGCTGACACCCGGTAGCAGTGGCCTGGCCGAATTGACTTTCCTCGCGCTCATGTGCAGCTATGTAGATGCAGGACTAGCCGGTACCATTACCTTCCTGTGGCGCATGCTCACCTACTACCCCTACCTCATTCTGGGGGCCTTGCTGATGCCCCGTTGGCTGGCGCGGGTGTACAACCGAAAGCGGAAGTCGAGATTTTCGTTGAAGTAACCTTGAAGCCTTCAAGAATCAAACAAATTTCACAATTAGGCGTACTTATTTGTAGCTTTACTACAAATTTGGTGTTATAATGATTCTCGAAATACGCCTACGCAACTTTTTCTCCATTAAAGATGAGGTAGTCCTCGACCTGAGGGCAGGCAACATTAATACCCAAAAAGCAAAGGAGCTAGGGGATAATGTGTTTGCCTTCGACAAGGAAAAGGTGCTGAAGTCTGTCGCCATCTTTGGGGCCAATGCTTCCGGTAAAAGCAACATTGTAAAAGCTATTCGATTTTGCTGTATGATGATTTTGGAATCACATCAGCACAATGAAGGAGTTATGTTCAACTTTAAGCCATTCAAGTTTGATGGCTATAATGATCAACCCAGCC
>CAJXXO010000164.1 GCA_913062655.1 uncultured Bacteroidota bacterium
TTTTTAAAATCAAAAAGACTGTCTCGAAAATTGTCTTTACGAATCTCCAGGATACGAGCCGCAATGCCGGCTGCCATAGAGTTGTTTTGGTTGTGTTTGCCCTGCAGGGCGAGGTCATGGATAGACATAGTAAAGGCGTTTTGTTGATGGTTTATAATGATCTGTTCGTCTTTCAAATAGGCCCCTTCAGCCACCTCATGGGTTAGGCTGAAGGGACGATGAGTCGATTGGCTGTTGATGGTTTGCAATCGCTGTGTTATCGTGGTATCGTCCAGGCTGTAGATGAAGTAGTCGCCAGGTTGCTGGTTCTTCAGCAGGCGAAACTTTGCGGCTACATACTGCTGAAAATCGTTGTTGTACCGGTCCAGGTGATCGGGGGTGATATTCAAGATCATCCCGATGTAGGGTCTGAAGGTGTCGATGTTGTCCAACTGGAAACTGCTCACCTCCAGCACCCAATATGCCGGTTGGTAGTCGATAAGTTGCCGGGCAAAGCTTTGGCCGATATTGCCTCCCACTCCCACATCCAGGCCGGCTTGCTTAAGGATGTGATAGGTCAGGGCGGTGGTGGTGGTCTTACCGTTGGTACCCGTAATCCCAATGCATTTACCGGTGCAGTGCCGGTAGCCAAACTCAATTTCACTGATTACCTGAATACCGGCCTGCATGGCTTTCTGTACCAGGGGTGCTTCGTTGGGTATACCCGGGCTTTTAACAATAACATCTGCTTCCAGCACATGCGCAGCGGTGTGCTGCCCCGCCTCATAGGCAATGCCCGCTTCCTCCAATTCCTGGGCGAAATGGGCTTTTAATTGGCCTCCATCTGACACGAAGCAATCGTAGCCCTTGTGCTTTGCCAGCAGGGCTGCCCCCACACCGCTTTCTCCTGCGCCTAGTATGACTACTCGCTGGCTCATCGGTTAGCGGATTTTTAGGGTTACGACTGAAATAATGGCCAGCAGAATACCGACAATCCAAAAGCGCACTACAATCTTCGTCTCGGGCATGCCGAGCTTCTGATAGTGGTGGTGAAGGGGCGACATCTGGAAGATGCGTCTACCTTCCCCATACTTGCGCTTGGTATACTTGAAGTAGCTGACCTGCAGGATCACGCTGAGACTCTCCATCAGGAAAATGCCACAGAGGATGGGGATCAGCAGTTCTTTGCGAATGATGATGGCCATGGAGGCGATGATGCCGCCAATCGCGAGGCTACCGGTATCGCCCATAAAGACCTGTGCCGGATGAGTATTGTACCATAGAAACCCGATACAAGCCCCCACGAAGGCTGCCCCGAAGATGACCAGCTCCCCACTCATGGGGATATACATGATGTTGAGATAGTCGGCCAGGATGAAGTTGCCCGATACATAGGCAAAGACCAGCAGTACGAAAACGATGATAGCAGACGTACCTGTGGCCAAGCCATCAAGGCCATCCGTGAGGTTGGCCCCATTGGAAACGGCTGTGATGATGAAAATGACAATAGGAATAAATACCAGCCACCCCCAGCGGGCATAATCGCCACCAAAAACCTTCAGGATATTGGCGTAGTTAAGCTCATTATTCTTAAAAAACGGGATGGTGGTCTTGCTGGAGCGCGTGTCGTGGCTCAGATACAAATCTCCTTGCTGCTGTCCTTCGCCCAGATTGACGCCATCGGCCGGGTAAGAGCGTATGTACTCACCTACCGGTTCGCCTTGTTCCGTTTGATAAACGTAAATGGTATTGAAATCGCGGATCTTAACATCTTCATGGAAATAGAGGGTTGCCCCCACTAAAACACCCAATCCAATCTGGCCCAGCACCTTAAATTTTCCTGCCAGTCCTTTTTTATTGTTGCGGAATACCTTGATGTAATCATCCAGAAAACCAATAAAGCCTAACCATATGGTAGCGACCAGCATCAGTTGGATATAGATGTTGTTGAGATTGGCAAACAGAACAGTAGGAATTACAATAGCTGCCAGAATGATAATACCGCCCATGGTGGGTGTACCGGCCTTTTCATTTTGACCGTCCAATCCCAGGTCTCTTACCGATTCCCCTACTTGCTTTCTGCGCAAATACGCTACAATCCGTTTACCAAAGAGCAGTCCTATAATGAGGGAGGTAAGCACCGCCATGCCGGCACGGAACGAGATAAACTCGAACAACTGCGCACCGGGCACTTGAAACTGTTCTTCCAGGTATTTGAACAAGTAGTACAGCATTATGAGCGCTTTTGGTTGAGGGCGTTTTGCAGAATGACTTTATCATCGAAGGGCAATCGCTGGCCTTTGATCTCCTGGTACTTTTCATGGCCCTTCCCTGCCACAACCACGATATCCCCCGGCTGAGCCATAGCCACACTGGCCTCAATGGCTTCCTTGCGGTTGGTGATCGTAAGCAGCTTGTTGTTGAATGGTGGCAGTACACCCTCCTTCATCTCTTCAATGATCGCTTCCGGATCTTCGCTGCGAGGATTGTCTGCCGTCAGCACGACCCGGTCAGACAGCTTAGCAGCTACCGCAGCCATCTTGGGCCGTTTCTCCCGATCACGATCACCGCCACAGCCTATCACGGTTATGACCTGCTCATTGCCGGTGCGTATCTGATCGATGGTATGTAGTACTTTTTCCAGGGCATCCGGGGTATGGGCATAGTCGACAATCCCGGTAAAGCCGGCATCGCTGCGTAATACATCGAAGCGACCTTCTGCCGGTTGGATCACACTGAGTTGACGCAAGGTTTCTATCTTATCCGCTTCCAGCAGTTGGGCTACCCCGTATACCGCCAGCAGGTTGTAGGCGTTGAAATGGCCCACCAGCTTGCTGTATAGCTCTTCTCCGTCCATTTGCATCAGCAAACCGGTAAAAGCATTCTCGAGTACCCGTCCTTTGAAGTCGGCCGGTGCCTTGAGGGCAAAGCTGTGAACCTTAGCCCGCGTGTTTTGCACCATTACGTGTCCTCGCTTGTCGTCAATATTTACCAGGGCCCAGGCGCTGGCAGGGAGCGGATCGAACAGCGCCTTCTTCGCTTTTATATAATTGTCGAAAGTGCCGTGATAGTCGAGATGGTCGTGTGTGATATTGGTAAAAACGGCACCTGCAAAATGCAATCCGGCTATACGCTTCTGGTGGATGGCATGTGAAGAGGCCTCCATAAAAGCATACTGGCAGCCGGCATCGGCCATTTCCCGCAGTAGCTTGTGCAGCGTGATCGCATCCGGGGTGGTGTGAGTAGCGGGAACTACTGTTTTGTGGATGATATTCTGAACCGTACTGAGCAAGCCCGTCTTGTAACCCAATTGCTCGAATAATTGGTACAGGAGCGTAACCACCGTTGTCTTGCCGTTGGTACCGGTCACCGCCACCAACTTGAGTTGTGCTGATGGGCTATCGTAGTAATTATCAGCAATGACCCCAAGAGCTTGTGCCGCATCAGGTACTACCAGGTAGGTGACTGATGCATCAAGGGTAGCCGGTAAAGCCTCGCATACGATAGCCTTTGCCCCCTTTTCTACTGCTGCAGAAATAAACTGATGACCATCGACTTGGGTACCTCTGATGGCGGCAAAGAGGTAGCCCTCCCGCACATGTCTTGAGTCGAGACACAAGCCAGTGACCTGCTGCTGGGTATCCCCCACTACTTCCTGTAGCTCAACACGGTACAATATGTCTTGTAATAGGCCCATTAGCTCAGCTTGATGGTTATGGTTCGGCCCGAAGTGACGGGTGTACCGGGCAATACAGATTGATGATAGACCTTGCCCCTTCCTTCCACGATCACTTCCAGCCCTCTATTCTCCAATACATACAGCGCATCGCGCAAGCCCATACCTCTTACATTAGGCACCTTGTCTTTAGGAATATTGAGCTGCTGTACGTTCACACTGTCCCCGTCACGGATGGTGTATACCCAGGGCTCTTCATTGATATCGGGAATCGGCAGACCAAGCGCACTGAACACCTGGCTGAAATCTTGCGCATACCCGCTCTGGTGGGCCGGCACGCTCTCCGCTACGGTAGTCGCTACGGCTTCTTCTGCCTGTAGTTGAATTTGATTGGCGTAGATCTTATCAGCTATTTCTTTAAAGACCGGTCCGGCAACACTCCCTCCATAATAGACCCCCTTGGATGGAGCGGTGACGACCACAATGCAAGAGTACTGCGGCCGGTCTGCCGGGAAATAGCCCACGAAAGAGGACTGGTACACTTTGGCATACCCCCCGCTCCCCTGCGCGATCTGCGCGGTGCCGGTCTTACCGGCTATGCGATAGTTGTTGTTGTACAAGCGATAGCGGGCCGTTCCATTCTCGACCACACCCACCAGCAAATCATGTATCTTCTGAAGCGTTTCTTCGCTGCAGATAGCTGTTTCAATGGCCTGTGGCGCAAACGATTTGATAGGCTTACCAAAAGCATTGATCGATTCCACCAGGTACGGTTTCATCATTTTGCCCGAATTGGCGATGGCATTGTAAAAGGTGAGTATTTGCAGTGGTGTAAGCTTGACTTCGTATCCCACTGACATCCAAGGAATAGAGAGTAAGCTCCAGCCTTCATCGCCACTATTCTTAATGAGGGGCTTACCTTCCCCCTTGATCTCAATACCTGTCTTTTCATGGAGACGGAATCGCTTGAGATGATCGATAAATTGCTGAGGGTCAGCTTTGTAGTGCTGATGGGCCAGCTTGCTGATGCCTACATTCGAGCTTAGTTCAAAAGCCCGCTGTACAGTCACACGACCATAATTGTGCGGCTTGGCATCCTTCATAGCCTGACCGTGATAGTAGGTCTCCCCAAAGCCGATATCTACCGTATCAGTTGGCTCTACCAGCCCGTCTTCAAAGAGCGCCATCATGGTGGCCGTTTTGAAGGTGGAGCCAGGCTCACTCGCTTCGCCTATGGCATAGTTGTACTTTTCCCAATAGCCGGACTCCCCCATACGACCCAGGTTGGATATGGCACGCACTTTACCTGTTGCTACCTCCATTACAATGGCGGTACCGTGATCGGCATCATGCAGCTCCAGTGCGCGCAGGAGCGCTTCTTCCGCCACATCCTGTATATTGAGGTCTATAGTAGTAATCAGGTCAGCGCCATCCTTCGGCTCGATCTCATTTTCGTCATTCAATGGCATCCAGACACCACCAGCCACACGCTGCATGAGCCTTTTACCATCCCTACCTTTCAGGTAATCGTTGAAGCTGGCTTCCAACCCCACCGACTGGGCACCGGGCCCGCTCCGTACGTAGCCAATAGTGCGATGGGCCAGCACGCCAAATGGAATCTCGCGTTTGTTCTGCTGCTCGACTATAAAACCGCCCTTATAGCGGCCCATCCTAAAAAGCGGCCACTGCTTGATCTGCTGCAACTCCGGGTAGGTGACCTTTCGTTTTATCAGCAAGTAGCGGTTACCTTGGTTGCGAGCTGCAATGAGTTTTTGCTTGTAGTAATTTCTGTCGTGGTCTTGAAACTGACGCGACATGCAGAGGGCCAGGGAGTCTACTTTACGGTAAAACAGGTCATCATCAATGGAGGGGGCTACGGCATCGAAACGAATTTCAAAGAATGGCAATGAGGTAGCCAACAGCCGGCCGTCTGCACTTAGAATATTGCCCCGCTCTGCCTCGATGGTGCGGTAGCGGGTGGTAAGACTATCTGCCATCGCCTTCCACTTGCCCCCTTCGGTAACCTGAACGCGGAAAGCTTGAAACAGCACCGCCAGGGCCACCAGGGCGACCATGAAAAAGGCGAGATAGATCCGCCACAATATGTCATTCTTGATCGTCATCCGTGATCTTGATCTTGTAAGGTGGCGTAGTCAATTCCTCCAGTCCGAGTGGTCGCACCATGCGCGACACCTCAGTTTGCATGCTTTTATTATTGAGCTCTTTCTTCAGCGTGGCATATTCCCAGCTCTTCTCTTGCAGCGACTTGCGAATAGTCTGCAGCTCGCGCAACTGCCGGTGTGCGCTGTGTCGATTCCAGATGTAGGCGATGGCCAGGACAGTCAGCAATAGCACCATAGGAATATTGCGCACGATGTTGTCATAGCGTAGCAGCGACTTCCAACTGAAT
>CAJXXO010000165.1 GCA_913062655.1 uncultured Bacteroidota bacterium
ACCGTGATATTCTGTGCAGCCGTATTCTGACAGCCGTTTGCATCTGTTACCGTAACCACATAATTGGTCGTCACAGTTGGAGAGGCAATAGGATTGGCAATCTGCGGATCACTCAAACCAGTCGCAGGCGACCAGTCATACTGAACTCCTCCGGAGGCTACCAAATTGGTGGCCGATCCAATGCAAATCGAATCATCACCTACACTCACTGTAGGTGTAGGTAGTGGATTCACTGTTATTTCCACTGAACCGGTATCCTTGCATCCATTGGCATCTTCTACTGCTGCAAAATAGGTGGTAGTTGTCGTAGGTGTAGCTACCGGAGATGGGCAATTGGTACAAGATAAATTAATATTCGGATACCAATTATAGGAGGTAAACCCATTAGCAAAAAGGGTAACACTTTCTCCAATACAAATGGCTGTATCAGCAATGAAATTACCCGGCTGCAGTACGTTCACATTTACCGTAACAGAATCCCGATTGACACACCCATTGGCATCCGTTACTTCCACGGTGTACACGGTATTGAGTAACGGGGAGGCGACCGGGTCCGGACATGAGACACAAGACAGTGTAGCGCCTGGCGACCAAGAGTAACTCACCCCACCGCTGGCAGATAATTGGGCGGTGTCACCTTCACAGATCGTGATGGAAGAAAAAGATGTAGTAATCGTAGGCAATGGATTGACATTGACCGTAAGTGTATTGGTATTGGAGCACCCATTATTATCGGTAGCTGTTACCGTGTAGGTTGTAGTCGTAGTCGGCTTGGCCCATGGATCACGGATGTTGGGATCGCTCAGGCTGGCTCCGGGAGCCCAGCTATAGCCCTGCGCATTGCTAATATTGGCTGAGATACGCGCGCTATCACCAACACAGATAGTTTGATCCGCTCCCATCACTACAACCGGCAATTGATTGACTGTAACACGTACCGTTCCACTATCAGTACAACCATTTTGGTCGGTCACCACCACAGTATAGTTGGTGGTACCGGTAGGCGTGGCTACTGTGGTAGCACAATTAGTACAACTCAAGGAGTTACCGGGCTTCCATTGATATTGAGAAAACCCGGAAGCTGACAAGGTAACCGACTCTCCAATGCAAATAGCAGTATCGGAGCTAAATGTGCCATTAGCCAGCGTATTTACGGTCACCGTAACCGAATCGACATTAGCACAACCATTAGCATCTGTACCTTCAACCGTGTAGGTAGTATTAGCATTTGGATACGCTAACGGATTGGCAATATTAGGATTACTCAAACTACCTGTTGGTGTCCAGCTATAGCTAGTACCCCCAGATGCATTGAGTTGAGTGGTATCTCCAAAACATATGGACACATCAGCGCCCGCATTAATATTGGGCAATGGCACCACCGTAACGGTAAGCGTTGTGTCAATGAAACAGCCATTACCATCTTCCACGGTCAATGAATAGGTGGTAGTGGTATTAGGAAACACAGTAGGTGAAGGGGAGGAAGCCCCAGTTAATGAGCCGGTAGGTGTCCAGCTATAATTTACCCCTCCAGAAGCGCTGATGGTAGTTGTATCTCCAATACAAAGATTGACATCTCCTGAAGTATTGATAGCTGCCGGTGGCACAACAGTAACGGTTACCTCGTCTTCGGCTGTACATCCGGCTGCATCCGCACCAATTACGGTGTAGGTAGTAGTCGAAGCCGGGTTGGCTGTCGGGTTAGGGATATTGGTTTGACTGAGCGAAGGATCAGCTACCCATTGATAGCTTGTAGCACCGGACGCATTTAACTGCGCACTGGTGTTTTCACAAATAGTAGTATCTGAGCCTGCATTTACTGGTGGCGGATTATTTACTGTAACTAAGATGGAATCGGTTCCAGTACAACCGGACACCGGGTCGGTAATAGTAAGCGTGTAGGTAGTGGTACTACTAGGCCATACATCCGGGTCTGGTACCGAAGTATTGGAAATATTCGTTGCTGGCTGCCAGGAGTAGGAAGCATTTGTCACGGGTGTAGAAGAGGATAATGAAGTGGTATCCCCTGGGCAGATTACCTGGTTGGGTCCGGCTGTCACTGACACAGAATTAAGGAATACGGTGACGGTGTCCGACCCGCTACACCCACTACTAGGCACGGTGGCTGTAACAATATAGGTGGTGCTGGTAGAAGGACTGGCCAAAGGGTTGGAGATGTTAGTTTGACTCAAACCTGTGGCAGGCGTCCAGCTCCATACCACTCCGCCCGGGGAAGAGACCAATTGCGCATTGAGCTGTACAGAACCCGTACCACACAAATACTGGTCAGGACCGGCATTCACAACCGGTGAAGGTTGTACCGTAACATTGATAACATCGCCATCGGTGCAGCCTCCCGGACCGGTAGCCGTTAAGGAATAGACAGTGGTCGTAGCCGGAAAGGCAGTTGGCTGCAAGCAGGTATCACAATCCAAACCTCCCGGGCCTGATATGGCTGTCCACTGATATGAATTGGCTCCACTAGCGGTAGCTGGTAGTACTACACTGTCATTTTCACAGATGACCATAGCAGGTGGACCAGCATCAGCCGTTGGGGGTTGATAAACGGTAACCTGCTGAATTGCCGTATCACGGCAGCCTTTGCTAGACTCTACCGCCAATGAAACATTGTAGGTACCAGGATTGGTATAAGTACGCGTTGGGTTAGGCGTGCCACTGGGCTGCACGCCTATGGCGCCAAAGTTCCATGACCAACTAAAGGTAGTACCGTAAGTCCAGTTAGAGGTATCCGTAAACTGAATGGGGGAATTGGCACAAGCAGGCGTGGAGTGAGAAAAACCCGGGAACATAAAGGGGTATACGATAACTGTCACCTCAGCCGTATCTGCACAAATGTAACCCTGATTAATAATTAGAGTAGCCGTGTAGGTACCTGTATCAGGATAAGTGTAGGTTGGGTTCTGTTGGGAGGAAGTGTCTGTATTAATACCCGCTACACCAAAATCCCAGAAATAGTTAGCCGCGTTACCGACATTGGTTGTAAAGCTGGCTGTACTATCATCGCAGCTGGCCACTACGTCAACATTTAGAGCCGTACTGTTGTAGCTGGTATTAATTTGCGCGGTAACGGTCTGATTACATGTCTCGACCTGCATCTGCACATCACGCCTGTACTCACCAATTTTTACGCCCCCTCGAAATTCATCAACACAAACTGTAAAGACCCATTTGCCATTAAGATCTGGAGTACCCGTTACCATACCTGTAACGGGGTCAATGGTGAATTGAGGGTTGGCAGAAACCGGATTTTGCGCGGTATAAGGCGCAGCGTAAGGCACAGTTGGAAAGGGAGGAGGCGCTAAGGGGATGTTTCTATTACCATCAAAGGCATCGCAAAACCGATAAGCAAGAGAGTCGCCATCTACATCCGTTGCTGAGTTGTCATAGTTCAATGGTTCATTTACACAAACGGAAACTGGCGGTCCTACATCAAATACGGGTGAGTTATTGCATCCGTACACACCGGGGTCTGGAAACTCCGCATATACTGTAGAGCCAACATTGGCACTATTTACAATATTTAGCAGTCCTGCTGGTCGCGAGTTATCTTCATGGTAGATGTAGTAGTCCGACCCATTACTAATAGTAACTTGTCCTCTAAAGACATGTTCTTCCTGACCTGTGTTGGCGGATGGTATTAAGCATGGGTTGGTAACAGGAGGCTGTATAGAAGTTTGTGAAACCCTGGGAAGCGAAACAACTGTATTGCTACCTGGCCCCATCGGGTCAATGGTGACATTTTCATTTGGGTTATAAGTGATTCCCGCAATGTCTCTGTACTTAATCAATGTTATTTCAAAAGTATTGCCACCAACGCATCTCACTTCAATAACTCCTCCGGCTATATGCGAAGCGCTTAATGGGTAGGCAATCAAAAAAGTAAATACAATCAGTAAAGCTCTTTTCATATGCATCAGGCCTTTGTATTAAGGTGATATCTACTGAAGTGGGAACAATATCGCACACGTTTCCAATCTATAAAAGTAAAAGATTGTCAACAGTTCAAGTTAAGAAATGGTGATTATTCGATGAGTGCATGGTTAGACAAGGTGTAGACTATCAGCACATTTCATATCGGTCTGGTTTTGTTGCTTCCGCTATTGGCCCCATTTTGGGCATTGGTGATAAGCTGTTTTTGTTGGTATCTTCGTTGCTTTGCGTCCATTACCTATGCCAATTTTAGGAAACGTAGTAAAACGTGCGCTGCATCTTCGTAAACGCATTCACCTCAAGCGCGGTGAACCCCTATCCTACCAGGAACGCGTACTGAAGAAATTGCTGCAAGCCGCCAAAGACACAGACTTTGGCCGCCATTACCGGTTTGCCCAGCTCCTGAAATCACCACAACTCATTGCCGACTTTCAATCCAAAGTGCCGATGCACAATTACATCTCCATGTACCGGCAATGGTGGCATCGGGCTATGGAAGGGGAGGAAAATGTCTTCTGGCCGGGTAAGATGAAATATTTCGCCCTTAGCTCCGGTACCTCTGAGGCATCGAGCAAGTATATTCCGGTGAGTAAGGAAATGCTTAAGGCGGTGACCAAAGCCTCGGTGAAGCAGTTTTATTCGATGGCCAACTTCAAGCTCCCGCCTGAAACTTTCGAGAAAGGTATTTTCACCCTGGGTAGTTCTACCAACCTTATTCGACAAGGTGACTATTTCATAGGCGACATGAGTGGCATTCAGGCGGGTAACTCCATTCCGTTTTGGGTAAATCGGTTCATCAAACCGGGGAAAGACATCAGTGCGGTACGCGACTGGGATGAAAAGTTGGCGGAAATCGCCAAAAATGCCCCAAAGTGGGACATTGGCGTTTTGTGTGGTATCCCCGTTTGGATTCAGATTATGATCGAGCGGATACTGGAGCACCACAAGGCCGACAATATCCATGAGATATGGCCCAACCTCAATGTCTACATCCATGGCGGCATCAATTTTGAGCCTTACCGAAAAAACTTTGACCAATTGTTTGGTCGGCCGGTTACGCTCATCGAGACGTACATGGCATCCGAAGGCTTCTTTGGTTTTCGCGCCCATCCGGATGCCACCGGCATTCATTTTATCCTGAATAATGGCATTTTTTATGAGTTCGTGCCTTTTAAGGATGCCTACTTTGACCAGAATGGCGACCTGCTGCCCGATGCTAAAGCCTGCCACATTGGCCAGGTAGAAAAAGGGGTGGACTATGCCGTTTTGATCAGCACCGTTTCCGGTGCCTGGCGCTATCTCATTGGGGATACGGTGCGGTTTCTGGATACGGAGACAAAAGAATTCATCATCACCGGGCGCACCAAACACTTCCTCAGTATTTGCGGGGAGCACCTGTCGGTGGACAATATGAACCGGGCGGTGCAAATGACGGCAGACGAAGTAGGGGCTACCTTTGCCGAGTTCACCGTTTCGGGCATTCCCCATGGCAATTTATTTGCCCATCGGTGGTACATCGGGGTAGACCAGGAGGGATTGGATAAAGCGCAGGTCCGGCAGATATTGGATCGACACCTGCGCGACCTGAATGACGATTACGCTACGGAACGAGACAATGTGCTGAAAGACATACAGGTAGAGCTGATACCGACAGACTGGTTTTATGCTTTTCTGCGCAAAACCGCAAAAGTGGGCGATCAGGTGAAGTTTCCCCGGGTGATGAAGGCGGAACGATTCAAAGAATGGGAAGCGCATGTGGCGCAGATGACCCCCTAAACTGAGGCGCCTACTATGCAGGAAGCATTGTTGAAAGGTATCGTATTAGGACTTACGCTAGCTGCGCTGATCGGTCCGGTCTTCTTCTCCCTGCTACAAACCAGTTTACATCGGGGCTTTTTTGCCGGCTTTCTGATGGCCATCGGTATCTCGCTCAGTGATGCCATTTACATCTTTATCACTAACTTTTTTTTCAGCTTTATTGAAGAGTCGGAGAATATCGAATGGTTCCTGGGCCTATTTGGTGGTTTTGTGCTCATGGGTGTCGGCATACTCACCTTTTTGAAGAAGCCCTTACCGCAAGCCGAGGATGAAGACAACAATT
>CAJXXO010000166.1 GCA_913062655.1 uncultured Bacteroidota bacterium
ATTTGATACGGCAGCGGATATGCAGCATTATGCCCGTGAGCGCTGGAAGAGCAGAGCGACTCAGTTGGGATTGCTCCCTCCGGCAGAATCGCCTACCCAAAAATCGGACAAGGACCCCAACACATGATCTATACCATAGACATACCCCCTGCCTTTCGCCAGGACCCTACCCAAAGCTTGCACACAAGGTGTGTCATGTGCGAAAAAGAGCTGATCGAAAGCAACAGCCCTTACCTAATCGAGAAGAGTTATGTGAAGCCTTTAGGGATGGCCGTATACGAAACGCTATTCGAATACGCTATCTGCATGGACTGTGCAGTACAAATGCGCGCGCAAATGAGCCGGGAGTCGTTGCAACGCATGGACTCGTTTATGGCTGAAGGATTGGCGCAAGACCATCGACAACTGCCAGACGACTTCGAAGAAGCGGCTATGGTAGATCAATGGCTGCAGCACTGCGCCCTTTCCGGCCAACCCATTGAAGCGTTAACAGAATACCAAATGATTGCCGTCTGCCAGGGCGATCAAATGATGGTCAGCCCGGACGAGGCACACCAACGAATGCCGATCGTTATTGGCGGGCCGGCCATAGCGGAACTCACGGAGCTGCTCTCACCGGAAACGAGGGAAGAAATGGACCGTTTTCGTGACCTGTTGGGCGGTGTGCCCCCGGAATGGGAGGCGTTGTTGCAAGGGCGACCGGTGGTGGTTTGAGTTGAAAGTTCAAAGTTTAAAGTTTAGAGTTCAGAGTTTAAAGTTTAAAGTTCAAGGTTCAAGGTTTAAGGTTTAAGGTTTAAGGTTTAAAGTAAACACAGAACTCAGAACACAGAACTCAGAACGCGGAACTCGGAACTCGGAACGCGGAACGCGGAACGCCAACCTACTTCGTAATCAATTTGAACCCAACGCCATGGATGTTTTCGATGGCTACTTGGGGGTCGTCTTTCAGGTATTTGCGCAATTTACTGATGTACACATCCATGCTTCGGCCGGAAAAATAATCGGCCTCTCCCCAGACTACTTCCAGGGCTTTTTCGCGGGTCAGCACTTCATTCTGGCTGATGGCCAACAACCGCAGGAGCTTACCCTCCTTTTGGGTCAGGGACTGCTTTTCACCATCTCTGATCAAGGTAAGGTTGCGATAATCGAACGTAAAGGTGCCAATGCTGTACACCTGCTTGTCTTCATGCACTTCGCCATACACCCGTTTCATCAGCACTTCAATCCGCAGCTCGAGCTCTTCAATGCTAAAGGGCTTGGTAATGTAATCATCTGCGCCCAACGTGAATCCTTCGATCTTGTCTTCTTTCATGGCGCGAGCGGTTAGAAATATGATGGGTATCTGCTGGTTGTCTTTGCGGATTTCACGTGCCAGTGCAAAACCATCCATTTTGGGCAGCATGACATCCAAAATGCACAAGTCAAACTCACTGTTGAAGAAGGCCCGCAAGGCACTCTCTCCATCCGCATAACTGGACACCAGGAAGCCTTGTTGCTCCAGGTTGTCCTGAATCACAAAGGCGAGGCTTTCATCATCCTCTACCAAAAAAACCTTTCTGTTCTGCCCCACTAGCATGACTACGATTTATAAGGCAAAGTAAGTATAAATGTGGTGCCTTTCCCGGGCTCACTTTCCACTTTTATGTGTCCTTTATGCTCGTCCACCATCATCTTTACATAGCTCAGCCCAAGACCGAATCCTTTCACATCATGCCGGTTGCCGGTGGATACGCGATAAAACTTGCGGAAGATATGATGCAGGTCCTCTTTTGAGATGCCAATCCCCTTGTCGGCTACCTTTATTTGGATGCCCTGGCGGGTATTTGCGGTGCTCAGCGTGATGGCCGGAGGTTGGTCACCGGAGTATTTGATGGCATTATCCAGCAAGTTGTATAGCATATTGGTAAGGTGCACCTTATCGGCTTCGAGGTGCGACTGCTGGGCTTTCAGTTTTACTGCGATGTCTCCCTGCTTGCTTTCCAGGGCCACCTGTACCGTATCCACTGCCTGCTGTATCAGCCGGTGTACATCCACCTCTTCCTTATTCAGGCGGAAGTCTTCCTTCTCCAGCGTAGCGATTTGCAACACCTTCTCTACTTGCTTTTTCAGCCGCTTGTTTTCTTTGGCAATAATGGCGGAATACCGCTTGAGCCGGTCATTGGTTTGGATGTTCTCATCACGCAGTAATACTTCCGTAGAAACGCCAATGGTGGAAATGGGCGTCTTGAATTCATGCGTCATATTGTTGATGAACTCTTTAGTGATCTCAGAGAGCCTGCGTTGCCGTAGGATAACAAAGGTGGTGATGGCAAAAAAGAGAATCACCACGCCTAAGATGATGGAGGAAAAGATCCAGAAGCCCATCTTATTGAGCAGATAGCCTTCCTGCTCCGGGAAGTAGACGCTGAAGTAGCTTTGCTCCCGTTTTTCTGCCGGGAGATTGGCATACCGGTTTGGGCGGGCGACAAAAGAAGAGTCAAACTTTACATAATTGCCCATGTACAGCGTATCGATAATGCAGTCGTATATGCCATATTCAAAGTCGGTCTCCACCCGGTACTCCTGGAAGGCCGACATCAGCAACGCCTCCAACACGGTGATGTCAACCGGATCGTTGAGCTCCACCCAGTAATAATTAGCGTGTTCTTCCTGTACGGGGTTGATAAGCAACGTTGTATCACCACTGAAGGTGAGCACCTTGTCCGCTACATCGTTGAGTGCCATATCCACCCGGTGGGTAAACTGCTTCTCCCCCAGCGAATACGCCTGGTTCACCCAATACAACTGGATGATGATGATACCGATAATGCTCAGGGCGGCAAAAAGAACCACCCAACGGATCGTGTTGCGATGCATACAGCGAAGTTAGGAGAAAAGGGGTAGGGAAATTCAAAGTTCAAAGTTTAAAGTTCAAAGTTGAAAGTTCAAAGTTGAAAGCTTCGCCTGCCGTATCCGCCAGAGGCGGAGAAGGCAGGTTGAAAGTTACCCAACCTTTAAGCGTCCGCAGGTCCTTAAAGTGTTGGGAGTTATGTTCAATGTTCAGTGTTCAAAGTTCAGTGTTCAAAGTTTGACAGCCCTGATTAGCACATGTCAGCATTTGCAGGGTTGAAGTCTGCCAGAAGACGCTCAATGGTAGGTATAACTACAGTTTTTTGGCATTGAAGTTGCTCTTTATTCATCAAAACAATGCCATGAAACGACTTGCTACAGTACGACTTTGGCTGGGTTTAGCCGCTTTTGTATTACTGGCCGCTGCCTGCACACGCGTATATATCGCCCCGCCCGGGCCTCCGGGTCGTGATGGCCGCGCTTTTTTCGGTATTGACTTCGACTACCAACACCCCTACAGCTATTGGGATAACAACCCGGCCATACCCAATAACCCGGCTGTGGGTCAGTATTATGGTACTTTCCCGGGGCTTTACGAGTTTGAGTATTTCATCAATCCCCACGAGTATTGGTATGGCACCTATGAGATTTGGATCAACCCGGGCACTACGGGTCAGCCCAATGGGGTGCCGGGTATAGATGGTATGGATACCTACCTGCTATTTATCTGTAACCCGGAAGGCTTCTATGAAGAGCGTTTCAATAGCTACAAGCGAGCCCGGGGGACAGCCAATGCATGGGTGTGGGAAGGCGAAAATTTCAAAGTAACACTGCAAAAAACTACCGTCAACGCACGTACACCCAGGCATTCTCCAGAGGCGTATGCAGCCAAATCAGGATCGTAGATAAACGGTAAACCTCCCGTGTGGTGTTCAACCTCGTTTTGTGTAAATTCGAGCCCGAAACAAACACAACCCAATATGTCTACATACAGTCAATGGTATCATCCGTATACCATCAATCCAAAGTATAAAGAGAAGGTCGCTTACTTTTCCATGGAGATCGCCAACGACCAGGCCCTGAAGACCTACTCCGGTGGACTCGGTTTCCTGGCCGGCTCTCACATGAAGAGCGCCTATGACCTCAAACAAAACCTCATTGGGGTCACCATTTTATGGACAGCCGGTTACTACGATCAGGTGCGAGACGATAATCAGCGTATGCAAGTACGGTTTCGCAACAAGCAGTATGCCTTTTTGGAAGATGCGGGTATCGAGGTTACGGTCCCCATTTGGGGCCAGGACGTGAAGGTGAAAGCCTATGTGCTCAAACCGGAGACCTTCAACACCGCGCCCATCTATTACCTGACGACCGATCTGGAAGAAAACCCGATCGACTATCGCTACGCCACCTTCCGGCTCTATGACGTAGACCGCACCAAGCGCATCATGCAGTACATGATTCTCGGTATTGGCGGCATCAAGGTGGTAGAAGCTTTAGGCGGAGCGGATGTGTACCATATGAATGAGGCCCATGCCCTGCCCATGGCCTTCTACCGGTACAAGAAGTATGGCAACCTGGATAGCGTACGGAAGAAAATGGTCTTCACCACGCACACACCAGAGAAAGCCGGTAATGATGAATTTGATTACGGCATGATCGAAGGTATGGGCTACTTCAGTGGTGTACCGGCTGAAGAAGTGAAGCGTATCCTCGATATGCCCGATAAGCTGGGCACCACCCCGGCTGGCCTGAAGATGTCGCGCAAAGCGAATGCTGTCTCTCAACTACATGGCGAGGTATCGCGTGACATGTGGAAGGATGTGGACAATGCTTGTCCGATCATCGCCATTACCAACGCCCAGAACGCCAAGGCCTGGCAAGATGATACGCTCTATAGCCTGATCAACAAGAAAGACCTCACACCTTTCATTGAGCGGAAAAAGGAGCTGAAGCGGGCACTGTTTGAAGAAGTAGCCGACCAGACCGGTAAGCTATTCCGCGATGATGTCTTAACCATCGTATGGGCCAGACGATTTGCCGCCTACAAGCGCGCCAACCTGATCTTGCGCGACATGGACCGTTTCTGGCGGTTGCTGTACAACGAGAAATACCCGGTACAGATCCTTTGGGCGGGTAAACCCTACCCGGAAGACGGACCGGCCGTGAACCTGTTCAACACCATCGTAGAGATTACAGCCGGCAAGAACAACTGTGCCATTCTCACCGGCTATGAGCTGCGCTTGTCGAAGCTCATGAAAGGGGGTGCCGACCTGTGGCTCAATACGCCACGCAAGCCACGCGAAGCGAGTGGGACCAGCGGTATGACGGCTGCCATGAATGGCGCCATCAACCTGACGATCGATGATGGCTGGATTCCGGAGTTTGGCAAAGCCAACAAGAACAGCTTCATCATCGACTCGGCTCCGGAAAGCGAGCCGGAACACGTACGTGATCAGCATGCGTACGAGAGCCTGATGAGCCAGTTGGAGCAGACCATCGTGCCGATGTATTATGAAGACAAAGAGGCGTGGTACAAGATTGCAAAAAAAGGCATGAAAGATGTGCTGCCCTTCTTCGACAGCGACCGCATGGCTGATGAGTACTACGAGCGCATGTTCAAAGGATAAAAACGCTTTGAAAGCATTGTAAAAAGAAGGAGAGTTGCTATCTTTGCCCTCTCCAAAACGGACCCGTAGCTCAACTGGATAGAGCACTTGACTACGGATCAAGAGGTTACAGGTTCGACTCCTGTCGGGTTCACTTTGTACAAAGCCTGCCACATTCTGGTGGGCTTTTTTTTGCTTGCTGCATTCGCCTCAACCCAGAACCCGAAACCTTGAACACTGAACCCGGAACGTTGAACCCGGAACGCGAAACGCTCCCCCTTCTGCGGAATCGCCATCAGTGACTTATATCATACGCATCCTTGACATACCTCAACCGTTTTACCCGTTTTTACCCCTACATTGTTGCCATTCCGACAATGAACGCTTAAAAACGTAAGTCATGGATAATGTCACAAAACAAAGCACCCTGACGCAGGCAGATGAGTGGTTAGCTGCTGCGGAAAATGAGATGTGCAAGCCGAAAGAGGATGTGGTGGACTATCTGATCTGCAACAATGCCTACAAAGCGGTGAAATGCTACCTGGTGAGTTATTTAATGACCCACGGGGTAACCGATATTGACCGGGAAGCCACCCATACCAAGGAAT
>CAJXXO010000167.1 GCA_913062655.1 uncultured Bacteroidota bacterium
TCTGAAAGTCATTGCCAATGCCACTCATCGGACTTCCTTGGGGTACAATATGCTTGAACCCTTTCAAGTATTGATAGACTTGCTCCTCGGTGAGGGGGTTCGGATACTTCTTCTCAATGCGGGCAATCTCCCTGGCCAATCGTCTGTGCATGTCGTCAGGCGACCGCTCATAGATATTGCCTTGCGAATCTTTCAAGGCATACTTATTTACCCATACATTCGCAGATAACTCATCACCATTGAAGTATTCCAATGCACCTTCCAGCGCTTCCTGGTAAGAATACATTTTACGAGGGGCCTGGCGTTCTTGAACAATCTCTTCAGACACGGAAGTAGCTTTCGGGGCCGTATCTGCTTTTGTTTGTGTGGCTTTCATACAATGCGGATTTTTGAGGTGCGCAATTTTTCAGTGTAAATTAGATGGTGTTCTTTCTCAAACCATTATGATTTATTAACACTTTCCGACAACAGTGTACATCGCCCTTCCTCTTATTAGTGGCGTTAGCTCATTGTTGCCAAAATGTTAACCGTGATGGGTTGGGAAAGGGCTATGAAGATGACCCGAAATCTGCTTCTATTCGAAGTAGTTTTTTCCACACCGATTGGGATAAGTGGTCGTAACCCACATGATAATTGCTTTTCATGGATGCAAAAAAAATTTTTACTGCCCACTCAAATTTCTTTCAATCACACGCTCGATTGCTAAGCGTGTCAGAAAGGAAAAAAAGCTTACGTAAAATTGACCGTTGGATCGTGTCGCACGAAGGGGCCATCATCAATTCGTTGTGGCAGGATTTTCGGAAGCCAGCCCCCGAGACCTTACTGTCGGAAATCAAAATGGTGCGAGATGAGCTGTCGTTAATCCGCCAATCCCTGGCTACATGGGCTCGTCCTGAAACCACCCCTAACCCTTTGACGCTCATAGGCTCTCGCTCTCAAATCTATCGACAACCCAAGGGGCCAGCTCTGATCATAGGCGCATGGAACTACCCTTTTACCTTAACGATCGGACCATTGCTCGGGGCGATTGCAGCCGGCTGTACAGCGGTGGTAAAACCATCTGAACTGGCTCCCGCTACCAGCCAACTGGTAGCCGATCTCGTAGCCGATTGTTTTGATCCGGATTACATAACGGTGGTGCAGGGCGGTATACCCGAAACACAAGCGCTACTCGAGCAACCCTGGGGGCACATTTTCTTCACCGGTAGTAAAAGAGTGGGCCGCATCGTAATGGAAGCCGCAGCCCAACACCTGAGCAGTGTCACCCTCGAATTGGGAGGGGAGAATCCGGTAATCATCGATAAGAGCGCCAACCTGTCTGCTGCCGCAGCGCAATTGGTCTGGGGTAAGTTTTTCAATGCCGGGCAAACTTGCATTGCACCAAACCACCTTTTCATCGATAGGGCGGTGTACGACTCCTTCCTGGAGGAGCTGCAAAAAGCATTAACCGACCTCTACTCGCGCGAAAATGAGCAGCCCGCCACCGATATAGCCTGCCTGATTGGGGCATCCCATTTTGAGCGCATGCAACAACTCCTTAGCGATGCAGAAGCACAAGGCGCTCAAGTGGTCGTACAAGGCAAACAAGAACCTGATGCTCACTACTTCGGACCTACGATAGTGAAAGACGTGCCGCTAAACAGCCCCTTGGTACAGGAAGAAGTATTTGGCCCCATACTGTCTTGTATTCCATACGATGATATACAGCCTGTTTATCAACACATTGATTCACAAGATGCTGCACTCGCCCTCTATGTATTTGCGCGCAATAGGCGCTTTGTCGATCAGGTCATTGCCCATACTACTGCCGGCACCACGGTGGTGAATACGGTCAACATTCAATTTGCCAACCCACACCTCCCCTTTGGTGGGGTAGGGAAAAGCGGGGTAGGGAAAGGGCATGGTTGGTATAGCTATGCAGCCTTTACCCATCCTCGTGCAGTGGTACGCCAAGGCCCGTTGGCCTTAAACCGGTTCATCTTTCCGCCCTACACCCCTGCCAGGGAGCGGGTAGTGCGATGGCTCTACCGTTGGTTTTAGAGATGTACCTCCATACCCACTTTGATATTTCGGCCTTGACGGGGAATCTGCCCCCAGTCTAGGAAGAGGTGGTAGTTCTGGTCCATTATATTTTCTACTGCCATCTCTACCTCCCACACTTTGTGGAACATGTCCCATTCATAAACGGCACGCAAGTTCCAAATGGAGTGGCCATGCGAAGGATGTTCCCCAAAAGCATGGTTGACCCGGTGCTGGGCCAGCGCCCAGTCGGATTCGCCTTGTACAAACCAGCGCTTGCCCTGGTAGCGCAGAGCGGATACCCCCATAAATGGTGGAATCTGTGGCACAGGGTCGCCATTGTCCAGCCAACCATGCAGATATTCGGCATTCCCGATCAACGACCAGTGGTGGCCCAGGTGAAAGTGATAGGAGCCACTGATACCGGTGATGTAGGCCAGTGGTACATTTTCTTGCCGTTTTACCCCATTGGCACCAATGGTCATTGTACTGAGCGAAGGGTCAATGTGCCCGAAAATGTAATCCTGTATGCGGTAGCCAAACACTTTCACAGAGGCCGTGGCATGGTGACCGGAATAGATCATATTCCAGGTGGCTTGCAACGCTTTTTCATTCAGCAGATGAGGGTTGCCGATATAGTCAAAGCCATCCTGGGCATTGTAGAGGTAGTAGCCAAACTGTTCGGATAGGGTGGGCAAGCGTTCACTGTAGCCAAACGTAATATGGCTGCGTAAGTGATGCGTCCATTCATAGCCCCATGTACCCCTCAAGTTGTAGGTCAGCCGCTGATCAGCCGAGCTAAGATCTTCGCCAAATACCGCCCAGTGGTTGAGCCCCTCTTGTGTGGTCAGCTTGGCGTTGGCATAGTCTACACGGGCATCTACCTGTATCCCATGTTTATGGTGATGATACATGTAGCGCACATAACTACCCGCTATCCAGCGCCTGGTATTGGGCCAGGTGAGCATATACATGGGCGCTTCATTTTCCGGGTACATGGTCATATCGGCCCAGGCGTTGTGGCGATGCACATCCACTTTGGCCATCAGTTCGTGGCCGTGGCCAAAGTCCCAGAAAGCCTCACTAAAGGCCCCCATGGTTTGGCTAAATCCGGGCATATCCATGTGAATCGGTACCTCCCGCTCGCTATCATCCATAGCATGGTCGATCACATTATAGAAGACCTTGGAATGGATCCGGCTGAGCTTACGGTGGCGCACAAAATGGGTATGGTCCAGTCCGAATATCCGCGCTTTGGCAAAGCCCACATCCATGGGCAAGCCCGGGTAGCCAATATCCCAGGCATCATCATAAATCACATCGGCCTTGAGTAAATGTTGCGAATTGATGCGCCACTTGCCAATCCAGCTCAGATTGAGCTTGTTGTACTGGCTGTAGTCCACCACTTCACCGCCTCCGGCCCGGTAAGGGTTGTGATCACGATAGGTAGCCGTGATTTCCGAGGCCAGATGCTTGCCACTCGTGAGCAACTGCATCGCCAGATCCCGGCCATTAGATATAGAGTGATAATCTGCACTGAGCATGGCTTTCGTAACCGGCTTACTGGAAAAGTGAGGATCGGCAGTATGCAGGTTTAAGCTACCCCCTATCGTAGGCCCAAAAGCCATACCGGCTGAGCCGGTGCCTAATTCGATGTCCTTCAGATTGGAGGGCTCCACATAAGCTGTTACCGGATCCATACGGTCGGTACACGCTCCGTAAATGTGCATACCATCTATCGTCACCTTGATCTGCCCGGCCGACATACCATGTATGATGGGCTCACGGGCAAAGGCGCCCCGGCTGATCTGTTTGATATCCGGCATATGGTGTAGCATCATATCCAGATTGCTCAACTGACTGGACTGGTAAAATTCCAGGGTGCTGTCTTCAAAGATGTCCGGTTGGTGAAGAATGATGATCTCCTCCAGCAAGATGGGTTTATTGGTATCCGAAATATCGTACACACGGTGTTGCTGACCATACCCATTCAGCACGATTGCACTCAGCAACAGCATCAAAGTCCATTTCCACGGCATAACGATAAAAGTTAGCGGGCCAGGCGAATACGCCTGGCCCGAAGAGATTAAAAGGTGATGTCGAAATAGATATCGTCTTTGACCATGTCAGCGCCTCGTTTTAAGGTGAGGTGCACCCGCCAAAAACCGGTCATAGTGAAGTTTACTTCACCCCTATAGTGTCCCCTACTATCGTGGGTGGGGTCTACATTGTTGGGTGAACCGTGCCCCATGGTGGGCATTTCCGGCTCTATCTCAACGGTGAGGTCTTCTACCGCGGGAAAATCCATCATGGTTTCCCGTTTATGTACGGTGACCTTGAAGGGGTTGATCCCCACTTCCCATTCGGCTGGTTCCACCAGAGATACAAAGAGCTTTTCCTGTGCCGCATCCTCACCGAGGAAGGTGAGCATACGCGCCTCACTTTTTTCACTCACCGATACATTCAAGTCTACTTCTTTCATACCATCACCATCATCCAACTTGACGGTGAGGGTCCAGCTACCCATAGCACCACTCGGCATGATGAAAACCACCTGTCCTTCGTACAGGCCATCGGCATTGGCGGTACCCGGCTGCTCAATTGGCGCACTATGTTGCATGGTGCCCATATCCATCATGGGCATCAGCATTACCGTCAGGTCTTCTTCTATCTTATTGTTGGTGGTATTGGTCACTTGTACATACAGTGGATTATAGCCGACAAAGAGATCTTCATGGGCATATACTTCTACTTCATACTGATCCACCGTTCCTGATTGTATCAGGGTATAGTCATCAGTAGGGTCAATGGGAGGGTCAACGGGGTCTTTTTTGCAGCCCGCCACCATTACGGCTGCGGCCATCATCAGCACGGCCAGCCGTGTTATCGATTGATAAAACATGGGAATAACATTTAAGTAAAACAATATCCTGTACAGGGGATTAGGATATCGTCCACTTAGGCGGATGGAAGATGCCGGCTACCTCTTCCCGATCTTGCAGTATGGCTACATCGGTAGCCCGCGGCTGACAAAGTACATCCGGTTGCCAACAGCACTTTTTGCCGGGTGTACTATACAATGGTTGCACCGGTTTCTCTTCAAAGGTGAGCGGAGGAATAGTTGGGTCTTGTGACGTGTCTTCCTGCAGCTTTTTACCCAGGATACATTGCCCGTCACATTGCAAGGCAGGACGGTCCTTATTTTCACAAAGCACTTGTGTGATGTAAGTCTTGTTGAGCTCATAACTTACCACTACCCCCAGCTTCTCCCAGGTAAGGGTAAAAAACAATAGAAGTAATGCTATGGCCAATAGTGCTCGCAAGCGGTATAGACTTTCCTAATTACAAAATTAGAGGAAAAAAGAAGGTAAAAAGTTGATCTTAATCACTCCAACACCTTTCCCGGGCACTTGCGTTCCCACTTACCACTGTCAACCAACAATGATTAGCGGTCCACTGTTAAAAAAATGGTGATTTCACCGTAACTTCCCACTGAAACACTCCGCTATGAAAACATGGATCATAGGGCTGGGCCTGAGCCTGCTATTTATAATGGGAAGCGCTTCTGCTCATCACCCCGGCACAGGTAACGGTGCATTAGACATTACCGGGCCGGAACAATCGCTGCTGAATAAATACCTGCTCAACCTGCAGCAAAGTATTGGCATTGCCTCCACGGCACAAAAGCTGGCAAAGCGTGCCCACCCCCGGCTACTGCTACCATCCGGAGGCGCTTTTAAGCCTAATGTCATCAACACGCATCTTAACAATGACTTCAACCGGGCGAATTTGTACAAACTACCGGTAATGGTAATAAGCGTGCGTACGATTAAAACCATTACCCAACTCACCGGCAACGACCAAATCATGGGCTCGGTGAAAGAATACACCCTGGAACGCAGCAAGCCAAACTCCTCTGAACCCGGCACCATTTGGCTGTTGCTACCCTCCGATAGTACCTTGGCGCCCATGCTGTACGAAATCGGGAAGCTGTAATGGGCCGTTG
>CAJXXO010000168.1 GCA_913062655.1 uncultured Bacteroidota bacterium
TATCAGCAGGTCGCCTGTATGGTAGGCGATACTGGCATGTTGGGAAATTAATTCCAGATCATCAAATGAGCGCCATTGTGCATTTACTTTAGCCAGGTTGGCTCTGATCGTTTTCGGCCCGATGGGTGACAAGTAGGCGGGAAGGGCAAAAAACAGCAGTAGCACTATTAAAAGAATGGAGCGCATGAATCACAGTTTGTCGAAAAATAGGGGATTTATTCGGGTATCATATCATGGAGCTATTTATGTGACATAAGTCTGATTGACCACAAATCCATATTTTCAAGGGCAAAAGAACGTGATATGGCCAATGGGAAGATTGCCGGAATGGGTTTTTATGTACCCGAAAGAGTGGTGACCAATGAAAAGCTCACCGAGTACATGGATACCTCTGATGAATGGATACAGGAGCGTACCGGTATAAAAGAGAGGCGCTACAGCAAACGGCATGAGGAAAGCACAACAAGCTTAGGGGCTAAAGCAGCGCGTATAGCTATTGAGCGTGCCGGCATTACACCCGAGGAGGTTGACTTCATCATCTTCGCTACACTTAGCCCGGATTACTATTTTCCCGGCTGTGGGGTGCTTCTGCAGCGGGAGTTGGGCATCACCAAGACAGAAATTGGTGCCTTGGATATTCGCAATCAATGCTCCGGTTTTGTCTATGGGCTCTCCGTGGCCGACCAATACATTCGCTCCGGGATGTACAAAAATATTTTATTGGTAGGTGCTGAAAACCATTCCATGGGCCTTGATTTTACCACTCGTGGACGGAATGTATCTGTCATTTTTGGCGATGGAGCTGGGGCTGTGGTTATTCAGCCCAATGAAGAAGAAGGTAAAGGTATTCTCACCTCCAAACTTCATTCAGATGGCACATACGCAGAAGAGTTGGCCCTGATCAATCCTGGAGCGCATGGCGGCTACTTTCGCGAGGATGGTGAAGCGTACTTTGGTTACGAAGCGGCTGAATTTGGCAAGACCTTTGTCACGCAAAAGATGTTGGATGAAGCGATGTTATTTCCTTACATGAATGGCCAATTGGTTTTCAAGACAGCGGTGGTCAAGTTTATAGAAGTCATCCATGAGGCACTCGCCAGCACAGGATATGAAGCCCAGGACATCGATCTGCTGGTACCGCATCAGGCCAATCTGCGTATTAGCCAGTTTATACAGAAGAAGTTGCGCCTTGCAGACGAACGAATATGGAATAACATTCAGCGCTATGGGAACACCACAGCCGCTTCTATTCCCATAGCCTTGACCGAGGCGTGGGAAAATGGCAAAGCCCAGGAGGGTGATCTCGTTTGTCTGGCTGCCTTTGGCAGTGGATTTACCTGGGGCAGTGTATTGATTAGAATGTAACTCCGGTAAAGTTTTCCACCAAATGCCCCATTCATCTTGACGCTGCTTGCTGTGTGGTGTAACTTATTGCGTGAAATACCCCGAATGGCTGTATCGCGACTTATCTGCTATTTTGTCCTTAGCTGCTGGGCTTGTTGTGCGCAGGCGCAAACCCTTATTTCCGGTGTGATTAATGATTATCAATCGATCATTGAAGTCATACCGCCTGCCGCCATTCGACTCACCGATGTTTCTGCGTACAGTGCCAATGACCGTGTGATGCTGTGGCAGGCAAAAGGGGCCACCATTACCACAACCAATACCAGCGCGTTTGGCAGCATAACAGATACGGCCTTGGCCGGCCGATATGAGCTGAATACGGTCTGTTCCATAGCGGGTGATACGTTACAGTTGCAATACGATTTGACCAATAGCTATGATGTGAACGCTGTTCTGCAAGCTATTCGGGTGCCCGTTTACGACAATGCTGAGGTGGTAGGTACCGTAACCGCCACCCCCTGGGATGGCCAAACGGGGGGTGTTATTGCCCTGGAAGTAACGGGTACACTTACTTTGGGGGCCAATATCGATGCGCAGGGTAGCGGCTTTCGTGGTGGAGCCTACACTGCGCATAGCACGGGTTGCAACTGGTGGGAGGGATACGCAGACTATTATTACCCCACCGGCAATGGCAATGGACTATCTAAAGGAGAAGGTATAGCCGCTTACCTCGCTGGGCAGGAGTGGGGCCGCGGGCCGCAAGCCAATGGTGGTGGAGGCGGCAACAACCACAACAGTGGTGGTGCCGGTGGAGCACACATAGGTGCCGGTGGGCAAGGGGGTGAAAACCAGGAACCGGGCACCTTCCACTGTGACGGCTACCATCCTGGAATAGGGGGGCGTTCGCTTGGTACTAATCCACAGCGGCTCTTCATGGGGGGTGGCGGTGGCGCTGGCCATGCCAACAATAACGACCCGGGCTCCATATCCAGTGGTGGGGCTGGTGGTGGGCTGATCTACCTACAAGCTGGAACGCTTAGTGGTAATGGATACACCCTCACCGCTGCCGGAGCAGAAGGCGGTTATGCCAGCAATGATGGTGCCGGTGGGGGTGGTGCTGGCGGTACAATTGTATTGGATGTGGCCCATTTTTCTGGTGCCCTTACCCTGAATGTGATGGGAGGCAATGGTGGAGATGCCGATAATGATGGCGCCAATCGTTGCTACGGTCCCGGTGGCGGTGGTGGTGGGGGTGCAATATACAGCACCGGAGCGCTCACCGGTGTCTCCTTGCTCACCAATGGTGGTGTAGCCGGGCAAACCATCAATACCATCGCCTCGTGCAGTGGCGCTTTGGGAGCCGCCAACGGAGGCTCAGGGGGGGTAACTACCGGAGCTACCATACAGCAAGCTACTTCCTGGGCTAGCTCCTGTGCTTTTCTATTGCCTCTGGAATCGGTTACCACAAGTTGGGAATGGACAGCAGATGGTTGGGCATTGTCGTGGCAATCTGCCAGGGAAGTGTATACTTCCTGGCAGGTTTACGGTTTGTCATGGCAAAAAGAGCGGTTGGCGTCATTAAGACAGTCGGAGCAAACCTATACCATACGGGACCGGTCGATACGCTATGTTCAATTGCGTGGCGTAAGGCGCGATGGTAGCATTGACAAAACGCACTGGATGCCACTGCATTGGCCGGAAATACCTTGCGAAGTTTTCCCCAATCCAATACAAGAAGGACAAACGCTTTTAGGCGACATCACTGATGTCACCCTGCGCAACGCACACGGAAGAATGCTATATCAATGGAAAAAGCTGCCGCAATCCTGGCCACCCCTATCGGCTGGTATTTACTTTATTGAAGGTATCTCGGCTGAAGGCCCCTGTCGCACCCCATTGGTTCAGCCTTGATGCGCTTCCACAAGGCGGTATTGCAGCAAAGGAATAGTAAAAAGAAAATAGACCAGATACACCCCCTCAACAATGATCATCATAAATCCCATGGTGCCCGGGTCAATACCCACCATCAACCATTGGTACAAAATATCCAACCCCAACGCTACCATGGCTGCCGGGTAACCGATCATAGGTATAAGCCAAAGCGCCAGCACTACCATCAATTGCACACCAATGGCCAGCTCAAAATATATTGGAATAGGGCCGGTATGAACCGGCACACCACTGCTGGCCCAGGTAAGGGTATCCCAAAAAAGCGACAGCAGAAAACCACCTACATAGCCGATAAACAAGGTCTTGACGCCAAAAGGGTAGCTCATCAATCTTTCCCAGGCTTGCTTTGGGGGCAGCCAGCCTAAGGAAATGCCAACACGTGAGTGGGTTTGCTCTTCGTCTAAAACCGGCATTAGCGTCCTTTAAAGTCAGGTTTCCGCTTCTCTACAAAGGCCTGCATACCCTCTGTTTGGTCTTCGCTGGCAAAGAGGAGATAGAAATTCTTACGCTCCAACAAGAGCCCTTCATCCAGGCTGGTGTTGAACGCTTGGTTGACCGATTCTTTTGCCAACTTAGCCGCTACGGGTGACATCCTGGCGATATCGGCTGCCAGGCGCATTGCTTCGGTGAGGTAAATATCTACCGGTACTATTCTGTTTATGAGTCCGGCTGCAAGGGCCTCATCTGCTGATATGAATTTTCCTGTCAGCACCATTTCCATGGCTCGTGCTTTGCCAACAGCTCTTGTCAGTCGTTGGGTGCCCCCGGCTCCAGGCATTACGCCAATTTTAATCTCTGGCTGGCCAAATTGTGCCGTTTCTGAAGCTACAATCATATCGCAGGTCATCGCCAGCTCACAGCCACCCCCCAAAGCGAATCCACTTACCGCTGCGATCAACGGCTTCTTGGTCTTTTTGATCTGATCCCAAGTCGAAAACTGATCAATATTCAGCATGTCAATAGCCGTTTTACCGGCCATTTGCTTAATGTCTGCCCCGGCTGCAAAGGCGCGCTCATTGCCCGTTAGCACAATCACACGTACGTTGTCGTCATCGTCCAACTCCTTCAGGGCATCGCGTAATTCACCCATCAATTGCAGGTTTAAGGCATTCAACTCTTTTGGACGATTCAGGCGAACTAGCGCAGTGTGGGGTTGATATTGTGGTTCTACTTGAATGAATTCGTAGGCCATAATGGTGGATTTTTCGCAAAGATACAGGGTAGCCGGGCAATGCCATAAATCCCTTACACCAGCAAAGTAAGGCCCGATAGGGTCAGTCCAATGAGAATGCTGAGCCAGCGAGAGGGCTGAAAACGGGTGTGTACAGGCGTACCGACTTCAAACAGAATCGTAGTGGAGATGTGCATGAAGGAACCGATGACCAAGCCAAAAACATACGGCATGTACTGCTGTATAAAGGCGGCTTCATGTTGACCGAGCCATTGGGTAAGAAAGGCGCCTAATGGAGACATCAGTGCGAAGATGAACAGGCACAATAGACAGCCCCAGCGAGACAGATGACCGGCACTCAAAAGGGCCATCAGCGCAAAGGCTGCGGGAATTTTATGCAAGGCGATGCCCAGCAACAAGGGAATGGTCACCTCTTCTTGATGGGCATGTGTGTGACCGTGATCGTGGATAGCAATATCCAACCCACCGAGTGGTATGCCTTCCAAAAAGGCATGCACTGACAAGCCAATCATGATACTTATCGCCAAGCCGGCTCGATTGTGCTTATGCCCGTGCGTGTGCATGTGACCATGCTCGACCCCTTGCGAAAGCAGGTCAAGTAGAAGCTGAACGACAAAACCTAGCAAAATGAACACCCCAACCAGGGTTTCATGGGTGGTGTAGGCGATGGGTAGCAGGTGCAAAATGGTGATGCCGAATAGATAGGCACCGCTGAAGGTCAGCAGTGTCCGGATGTGCTTCTCCTGTGCCTGGGGCAAGGCCCACACCAATCTCCCCCCGATGAGGGGCAGACCGATCAATACCGCATATTGCCAAAAAGTCATGAACCGGCAAAGGTACGTTGATTGCGCGTGAATTGAGCGATACGATAAACGATAAAAGCGATGCTACTCCCCAGCAAGGCACCGCCCAATATATCGAAGGGGTAATGAACGCCCACATACACTTGCCCTATGGCAATAGTGGCCGCCCAGAAAAGCGCCAAAGGCCATAGCCAGCGGTTCTCTTTGCCCCAAAGCAGTCCCACCATCACCGCCAGGCCAAAGTGATTGGTGGCGTGGCTGGAGGTAAAGCTCTTGCCCGGACCACAGTGGATGAGCACACGGATCTGCTCCGCCAATTCGGGTGTATTGCAGGGGCGCAGCCGTCCTATCCACGGCTTTATAACACTACTGCTTACCAAATCCGTCAGCGCTACAGTGACTGCCAACAGTAGAATATAGCGCCAACTTTGCTTCTTGTAGCGCCAGATCAACCACCCCAGTATCAACGCATACAACGGTACCCATGTCCACTTATCGCGCCAGTAGGGCATAATGGCATCCAAAAAGCTATTGGACCAACCATCATTGATCCAGAAAAAGAGCTGTCGATCGATATCGCGAAGGAATGCCCACATCACCTTATGGTTTTTGCCCCACTACAATCAATCGATCGGCCTTTTCTTCGTCAAAGGGTTGTAGATCGTAATCGCCAAAGGTCTCGACCAGTGTTAGGCCGGCCTTTTCCAGGTACCGCACGAAGTCGGACAAGCAGA
>CAJXXO010000169.1 GCA_913062655.1 uncultured Bacteroidota bacterium
GCAAACTACAATATAGTAAATAACAAAAAAATAGGGGCATCTCCTGTTCGGACGATGCCCCCAATACTCCCCTAATACACCAGAGTTAATTGCCTTTAATATCTTTACAAGCCTTGTTGTATCTGCTTGTTTGTTTCAACGACAATAGCAAAAGTAAGCAGTTATTTTAGCCTGCAAAAACAATTTGGCTTAAAAGCATAAGATTATCGATTAAGCAACCTTTGTAGTCGATAAAAAGCATGGCGAAAACAAATAATTTATAGAAATAAGTAAAATGTAAAGGGTTTATGGTGATAAGTTTGAGGTGTGTTGCTGGTGGTTTGCGTAAGATCATATTTTTGATGAGTGTAGGCTTTCTGTCGATAAGTTGGGCGCAACAGCCATTGCAACATGATGTGTATGAAGAGTGGCGATCACTGAAGGAGGTGCAATTATCCCCTGATGGCGATTGGTTGGGATACCGGATCCAGCCCGCAAAGGGAGATGGGTGGCTAGTGGCGACAAGCACAACCGCTCCCTTTGACAGTGTGGTCATAGATAGGGGTAAGCAACTGGCTTTTGCCCCGGAAAGGCCGTTTTTTGCTGCTCATATAGTACCATGGCACGACTCAGTGGTAACCGCTAAGCGGGAAGGCGTAAAAAAACCAAAGCTGCCCAAAGACTCCTTGGTTGTCTATGATCTTGACAATGATCGGCAGTGGAAGACCGCCCGGCTGGTTTCGTTTGCTTTCCCGGAAGAGAAAGGACATCACATAGCCTACCTGCAGGAGCCTGAAAAAGTGGCTGATACTTCAGCGGCAGATACCCTCAATGGTGAAGATGGCTGGCTGCCTTCGCCCGCAAAAAAAGATCAACCCAATAAGGGACAGCGGTTGGTCGTATTGCGGTTGGACAATTTCGATACCGTCTCTTTTCCGGCCGTATCCGCTTATCAATGGTCTGACGAAGGCAGGCTTTTGGCTTTCGTTTCTGAAGGGGATAGTACGCTTTCCAAAGGGCTATTTGTATATGATGTAACGGAAGAGCGAACGCACGCTTTATTGGATAGTGCACAGGCTTACCAGCAGTTGGTGTGGGATAAGGAAGGAGAGCAACTCCTCTTTTTTGCGCATCATGATACCACTGAGCCAGAACAACCGGTTTGGCAACTGTATCGGTGGACAACAACTGCCGATACAGCAACCGTTTGGCTGGATACGAGTCAGGCCGTATTACCCGAAGGATGGACAGTCAGCCCACATGAGGCACCTCAATTTGAGGAAGGCGGAAGGGTGGTCTACCTGGGGATAGCGCCATTACCCCCGGTAATGCCGGAAGATTCACTGGGTGATTTTGAACAACCCAAAGTGGATGTATGGAGCTGGACGGATGATGTGCTAATGCCGAGGCAACTGGAAAGAAAGAAGGCTGAAATGGAAAGAACCTATTGGGCGCGATGGGACGGCCAAGCACTGGTTCAGTTGGCAGATAGTAGCGTGCGCCAATTGCGGTTTACCCCTTTCTTCCAGGGGCGGCATGCCTTAGGCATTGATGATACGCCTTACCTGAAAGAACAATCATGGGCCTACCCGTGGCGAAGGGATGCCTACCTTGTTGATTGTAAAACAGGACAAAGACAGCCCATTGCCACTGGACTGGCGTATGGGGTACAAATAAGCCCTTTTGGTCGTTTCATAACCTGGTATGACGATAGGGACACGGCATGGGTAGCGTATGATATCCGAAAGGCCACCACCCGGAAGCTTTCTGTTGCCATATCCCACCCCATCTACCGGGAGGACCACGATGCACCGCACCCGGCCAGACCCTATGGCCTTGGTGGCTGGCTGCATGAAGATGAGGGCGTATTGCTATACGATGCGTATGATATTTGGCTGGTTGACCCCAGGCGACCCGACAAGGCTGTCAATCTCACACAGGGCATAGGGCGTGCCACTGAAACGGAGTATCGTGTACGCAATCTTCGCAAGGATACCACATGGATCGACACCGATCGCCCCCTTTATCTTGAGGCTTTTTGTGAAAAAGACAAGGCTAATGGCTATTTGACTTATGATTGGACATCGGAGGAGAGGGATACTCTCACCTGGGGTGCCCAACAGGTGAGGGGCTTACGTAAGGCAACTACATCGAGCGTTGTAGCCTGGCAGCAAGGTGATTTCATCCATTATCCGGAGGTGCACGTACAGGTTGGTCAGCAAACCTACAAGCGCAGTGTCACCAATCCACAGCAATCGGAGTATGCGTGGGGTTCAGCAGAGCTGATGCGCTGGACTGATTTTAGCGGTAAAGAAAGAGAAGGCTTGTTGTACTTGCCTGCCAACTTCGATAGTACGAAGCAGTACCCACTACTGGTCTATTACTATGAGCAAGTGTCGGATAATTTGCACCGGCATTATATTCCTTCCCCCAGCCGCTCGGTGATCAATCCGGCCATGTATGCCAGCAATGGTTATGTCATCTTCATGCCCAACATCCACTACCAAATTGGCTACCCCGGCAAGAGTGCGTATGATGCCATCATGTCGGGTACACAAGCCGTCCTGGCACGTGGTTTTGTCGATGCCGATAGGATGGGTTTGCAAGGGCAAAGCTGGGGTGGCTACCAAACCGCCTACATGGTGACACAGACCAACCGGTTTGCGGCTGCCATGGCTGGCGCTCCGGTTGCCAATATGTTCAGCGCCTATGGCGGCATTCGATGGGGTAGTGGGCTAAGCCGTTCTTTTCAATACGAGCGTTCACAGAGTCGCATTGGGGCTACCCCCTGGGAGAATCCGCATTTGTATTGGCAAAATTCGCCCGTCTTCTTTGCCGATCAGGTGGAGACACCTTTGCTGATGATGCACAATGATGATGACGGTGCCGTACCCTGGTACCAGGGCATAGAGCTTTTTGTAGCCCTCCGCAGGCTGGATAAGCCGGTGTGGTTACTTAATTACAATGGCGATAAGCACAATTTGCGCAAATGGCCCAACCGGGTAGACTTGTCTATTCGCATGCAGCAGTTTTTTGACCACTATTTGAAAGGAAAACAGGCGCCAAGTTGGATGACATCGGGGGTGCCAGCCTTGCAAAAAGGCCAAAATTATGGCTATGACTAATGGGGAAGTAACATTAGCTTAACATGGATGATTGACCAATATCACCGGATAGCAGATCATAAATATTAACTTTGCCCGTCAGAACAAAACCAAATTCATTCAGTATGAGAAGATTACTTACCGCGATCACAGTATTACTGAGTACAACGCTCCTAATGGCGCAGAGCGACTTGGTAATAACCGCTGCTTATGATGGTCCCTTGAGTGGAGGGCATCCAAAGGGCGTAGAATTGTATGTCATCAATGATATCACTGACCTTAGTGTGTATGGCCTTGGCAGTGCCAATAACGGAGGTGGTTCAGATGGTGAAGAGTTTACCTTCCCCGCTGTTTCAGCAACATCAGGTAGTTACATTTATGTGGCTGCGGATAGTGCCGGATTCAGAGATTTCATGGGCTTCGATGCCGACTACATAGATGGTGCTATGGCCATCAACGGTGATGACGCTATTGAGCTCTTTCAAAGTGGAGCTGTTGTAGATGTGCTTGGAGATATCAATGTAGATGGTACAGGTGAACCTTGGGAGTATAAAGACGGATGGGCCTATCGCAATGACGGTACCGGCCCAGATGGTGCGACCTTCACCGTGGCCAATTGGTCATTCAGTGGTCCTGATGCTTTGGATGGTGAAACCACCAATGCTACAGCCGCTACACCAGTACCTGCGGGTACCTATAGCCCGACAACTGGTCCTGCTACCTTCAACCTAACGTTTCAGGTAGATATGTCAGAAGAGAATCCAATTGATGATACCATTTCAGTGGCGGGTAACTTCCAGGCTGCTGCCGGTTATGCCTCAGATTGGACGCCTGGTATCACTGAACTGACAGATCCCGATAATGACTCCATTTACACGCTAACCGTACAAGTGCCTGCCGGTACTTATGAATTTAAGTACATCAACGGTGCTTCTTGGGGCAATGATGAAGCCGTGCCGGGCGCCTGCGCTGTGAATAACAACCGCGAGGTTACCGTAACTGCAGATGCAGTGCTGGATGTAGTTTGTTTTGGTAAGTGCACGCCTTGTACTGTTGTACTACCTACTAAGACAGTAACCTTCCAGGTTGACATGTCAAATGAAACCGTGAGTGCCAATGGTGTTCACGTGGCAGGTAGTTTCCAGGGTTGGAATCCTTCCGGTACACAGATGACAGCCATAGGTAATGGTATCTACGCGGTAACGGTACAGATTGACTCCGGCAATGTGGAACAATACAAGTTTATCAATGGCAATGACTGGCCAGATGCAGAAACGGTGCCTTCCGCTTGTGGTGTTTCTGATGGTTTTGGTGGATTCAACCGTGAAATAACCGTACAGAATGATGAAACTTTACCAGCCATACTGTTTGGTACCTGCGCGCCTAAGGTGACGGGTCCTCCGGTATACGATATTGCTACAGTAACTACTGTAGATGCCAATGGCGAGCCTGACTCTGCTGGCGTTACTTGTGAATTGCGCGGTGTAGTCACCTCTGTAAACTTCAGCAACAACCCTCGCTTGGAGTTCTTTTTCCAGGATGCCACTGGTGGTATCGGGTTGTTTGAGTTTAACAACGACTTTGGCTACAACCCTGTAAATATTGGCGACAGTGTACATGTACAAGGTACCATCGGCCAATTCCGTGGTTTGATTCAGATCAACCCTGACACGGTAATGGTAATGGGACAGGGAACCTTGCCTGCACCAGCAGAAGTGACCATGTTAGATGAGAGCACAGAAGGTGAGCTCATCCATCTAAGCAATGTACGTTTGGCCGATCCTTCTCAGTGGCCTAGCCCCGGTCAATCCAGAAACGTAGATATCGTAGTATGCAACGATACGCTAACCATGCGCATCGACTCTAATACCGAGGTTGATGATAGCGTGAGTGCGCCAACCGGTTCCTTTAATCTTACCGGAATTGGCAGCCAATTCGACTTTAGTTCGCCTTACTTCGAAGGCTACCAGGTATTTCCACGTATACCTGCCGATATTATGCCAGTACCATCTCAGGACATCGCTAACTACACAAGTGTCGATGCAAATGGTGAAGCAGATAGCTCGGGTGTTCAGGTCGTATTTGAAGGAACAGTTACCTCTGTTGACTACGATGGCAACAGCGGTTTAAACTTCTTCATGCAAGATGAAACAGATGGAATTGCATTATTCAATTTTGCTGATGTAGATGTAAATGGCTCACCTTATCAGGTGATGATGGGTGATAAGTTACGTGTACATGGAGATATCGACCAATTCCGTGGTTTGACGCAGGTATTTGTTGATTCCATCGAATGGTTATGTCAAGGTTTGGATGTTCCCATGCCAGTAGTCGTAGATTCATTAGGTGAATACACAGAGGGCAATCTGATTCGTATCAATGGTGCAGAATTGGTGGACGCTTCTCAGTGGCCTAGTCCTGGTAACAATGCCAGTGTCGACATTAAGGTAGGAATGGACACCCTAGTGCTTCGCATCGATCGGGATACGGATATTGACGATAGTGTAAGTGCCCCTTCTGGTGCATTTGATATCATTGGTCTTGGTTCTCAGTTTACCTTCGGCCCTCCATTCTTAGATGGATATCAAATATTGCCCCGTGTACCATCTGATATTATTGCTGCACCATCCACTGTTGGTGTGCCGTGTGCAGACTTGTACATCTCAGAGTACTTCGAAGGTGGAGGAAACAACAAAGGTTTTGAAATTTATAATCCGACCGACAATCCGATTGATTTGTCAAACTATACCATCGAGTTAAGTGGTAACGGAGGCAGTTTCTTGAATTCGTTCGTCCTCGATGGCCAGTTGGCCTCTAAGGATGTTTATGTAGTGACAACCGATCAGGCCGACTCTGCAGCCTTAGCAGTAGCCGATACCGCTTTAGGCTTCCCAAGTGTGGCGCACTTTAGTGGTG
>CAJXXO010000170.1 GCA_913062655.1 uncultured Bacteroidota bacterium
AGCATGCGGCCCACCGGCATTTCGTGTACCGGATCTTCGGTAAGGGACACGCGGATGGTATCGCCCAGGCCGTCTTCCAGCAGGGCACCGATGCCCATGGCCGACTTGATGCGCGCATCTTCGCCATCCCCCGCTTCGGTGACACCCAGGTGCAGCGGGTAGTTCATCCCTTCCTCTTGCATCTTGCTCACCAGCAGACGGTAGGCTTGCACCATCACCTGCGGATTGGAGGCTTTCATGGAAAGGACAATGTTGTGGAAGCTTTCATCTTCGCAGATCCGCAAAAACTCCAGCGCACTCTCCACCATGCCCAGTGGCGTGTCGCCATAGCGACTCATGATGCGGTCGCTCAGTGAACCGTGGTTGGTGCCAATGCGCATGGCGGTGCCATACTCCTTGCAGATGCGCACCAGAGGGGCAAACTTGGATCGAATACGATCCAGCTCCGCCTGGTACTGCTCATCGGTATATTCGAGGACTTGAAATTTCTTCTTGTCGGCATAGTTGCCCGGATTCACCCGTACCTTTTCTACAATTCGGGCAGCAATTTCTGCGGCATTGGGGGTAAAGTGAATGTCGGCTACGATAGGTGTATCATAGCCCGCTTCGCGGATGGCTTTTTTGATGTTGGTGAGGTTCTCCGCCTCGCGCTTACTTGGGGCGGTAATACGTACCAGCTCGCAGCCCGCTTCGATCATGCGGATCGACTGTGCCACCGTAGCCTCCGTATCCATGGTATCGGTGGTCGTCATCGACTGTACTCGAATAGGATTGTCACCACCGAGGCGTAGTGCTCCGATCTGCACTTCACGCGTGCGGAAGCGCTTATACTCGGTCAGACTGTGGCAATACAAAGGCGAACGGGTAAGGGTAGCCATACAAGCCGGTTTTTGTCACCTCTAATGCAAAAAGAGGGGATTTTGTTTTGTCAAAGGCTAAATTACATAAGATGACGGGAGGAAGGGAGGATAACACCAAGCGCAGCCCCCCAAAGGCAGCCTTTATTATTGACAGATTTGGAGGTGTATTCCAATTTCGTCAACTCTTTTTCTTCCATCAATTTGCCATTTATATGACGAGCCGTCCATTTACCATGCCGTTCATCGTTGTACATCTGGCCTTCTACAATTTTTTCACCAAAGAAATTGTACACTAATCTGGGACCATGTTGCACACCATAGACATAGTCATTTTCATAACTGGTTTGTCCATTGGTATAGGTGCTCGTTAATGTCACAGCGGGTAAATTGAGTCGTTGGTGCGACTTTGGGTTGCCTTCGTGATCGTAATGGGTAAAGGCCACCAGATTGCCCTGGTCGTACTCGTAGGTGTATTGCTTATTACCGGTTATATCGTAAAAGTGATTGGGCCCCTGCATCTGGCCGTTTTGGTAGTATGCAGATTGTCGTAAGGACCCGTTGGAATAATACCAATAGCGGTAACCGGCCCGATCACCCTCTTCATACCAGCCTTGTTCGAAGAGTTGGCCATTTCTGTAGTAGGAGGTGTACGGACCATGTTTCACATCGTCTTTGTAGGCATAAACATTATCCACCAGGCCAGAAGCGTAGAACTGTGAATCTGCCTGTTGCATTTGTCCTTCCTGTGCATACTCCACGGAAGATAACTGCCCATTGCGATAGTAATACCGCCATACACCATCGCGCTCGCCATCTACCATAAGCCCCTTAACCTTCAGCTCACCATTCGGATAATAGAGTTCAACCTCGAGTTCCTTTCGCTTGGCTGTGGCCTCCTTGATCAGGTTGCCTTCCTTATCAAAGCAGCGGTAGCCCTCAAAGCTGCCCTTGTCGAAAAACTCTTCCCGAACGAGTTGTCCATTTTCGTCATAGGTTTTGGAGGATCCATTCAATTTGCCACGTTCGTCCAGATCGTAACTCTTGTATAGCTTGCCTGATTTGAAGTATTCTTTTCCTTCGCCAACCTGGTTGCCTTCTTTGTAGGTTATCTCTTCTTTGATCTGCCCATTGTGATGGTAGGTGATCCATTTACCTTCACGCTTACCCTCCTTAAACTGGCCGGTTTCATACAATACTCCGTCATCATAATACTCACGATAGGGGCCATCAAGCTCACCTTCCTTGTAGGGTTCCTCCGCTTCCAGTTGCCCGTTGACATAATACCCTTTCATGATGCCTTCTCGCTCATCATCCTTCCAGGGTATTTCTGCCTGCACCTTGCCAATCGGATAGTAATAGGTTTGTGTGCCATTTTTTTGGGTCTTAGCGAATGGCGTTTCACTAAAAAGGGCCCCGGCATAGTAGTAGTCGACTACTGTTCCTTCCACTTCATTGTCATCGAAGGGTACAATTTGAGAAAGGGCCCCATTGTCATAAAAAGTACGGAGTTCTCCATCACGATTGCCATCCTTGAAATAGGTAATTTCCGAAGTGTCTCCATCATCCGTAAGCCAAACCCATCGGCCATCCCGGTTGCCTTTCTTATTGTAACGACCATAAGAGGCTAATTCGCTGTTTTCATGGAAATATTCCCAATAGCCGAGGCGGGTTTCCCCTTCCAACTTACCAATGGCATACAGCACCTCTTCATCGGTGATCAGCGATACTTCCCGAACATCGCCATCCCACTCCATGGTACGTTCAAAGGCTAAAGGTTGCAGCGTACTATTGAGATAGGCGGCCATACCTTTGATATCGCCCTCACTTTTGCTGACCAGCTTATCGATACTCGGGGCATCGGTCAGACGGGAAAACATGTAGGCCACCAGTCCATCCAGGTGTCCCTGATTGAACAGCCCTTTGAAAAAGGGTAAGTAATAAGTGTTCCAAAAATCATCTGCGCTACGCTTGGGCTGCATTTGATCGAAAATGAGATGCAAACTGCGGGTAATGGCAAACTCATCCCAGCGGGATTTGATCTTATACTTTTTATTGAGCGCCACCTGGTTGCGCAACAGCAAGTCCAGGGAAGAAAAATCAACCTCATCAGAAAGGTCGGCTTCCTCTTCATTTAGTTCATGCTCATTTTTTACCGCCATTTCATAAAAGGCGATTACCTCCGGGTTGTCGAGTGGTTGCATTAGTTGCCCCATCGTAAAACACAAGGCTCCTTTTGTCAGGTAACCATGATCAAAATAGGTGGCGCCCATTTTCAGGTGCGCAGAGGGGGAGAGGAAGTTGTACCGAACCGCTTTTTGCCATTCGGCAATGGCTTTTTGGTATTGACCGGCTTCATGGTAGACATCACCTCTGTTGATGAATACGGAAAATTCGTACGGGTAATACTTCAATGCGGTGTCCAATGTAGCTAATGCAGCATCGTATTGCTCCTTTTGCTTGAGTATTTCTGCTTGCAGAAAAAGATACTGTCTGCGATTGGCACCCGGTTTTTTTAATGCTTTTTCCAGGTATACCAGAGCACTATCCGGTTCCTCCATCAATGTAAAGGTGTAGATCAGGTCACCCAGCGCATCGGCATAATTGGAGTCAGGGGGCGGCACCTGTTTGAAAAGTGCTATAGCACTTTCATATTCCTCATCCACCATGGCTTCGTAAGCTTGGTTGAGTAAGGTGTCGCTGGGGGTATACACGTAGTTATCCTGGGCTACGAGCGGTATGACAAAACATACCAGTAGGCCTATTAGGGTCCAACGGAGTACCATAGTGAGGTCCGGTTTTTGGAATGCGAAAAAATGTTAATGATTCTTAAAAGTAAGTGCTTCCGGTGAATTGCCCAACCCGGAAATCCCAAATTATTGTCATCATTGAGGTATGACGAAGGAAGAAAAAGCGCAATTGAAAGAGAAGATTGAGCAGAAAATCAACCGTTTACATGAGGATATCGCTGACCTGGAAGAGCTAACAAAACCCATTGCTCCAGAAAATGCGATCGGACGGGTAAGTAGAATGGATGCGATCAATAACAAAGCGGTGAATGAGCAAGCCTTGCGACAAGCGCGGGCAAAACTATCCAAACTAGAGCAGGCACTGGCCCATATTGATCAACCCAGCTTTGGCAAGTGCTCTCGCTGTGGGCAGCCCATACCGGTAGCACGCATTCTCTTTAAACCGGAGAGTACACGTTGCGTTAATTGCGCTGATCGTTAGGAGGACCATAGAATCGTCTGCTGCGTATAATACCGCTGTTGTCCACCGTCCGTTGTTCTGCTAAATTGCCCGATGCATCGTACATGTAATGGGTGGTGTACATGCGCCCTTTATAGCCTTCCTCCCGGATTTTCCGGCCTTGATCATTGAAGAAATAGCGTTTGATGACAAACTGGGTGCCATTGGCGGCTTTTTCATACTCACTTTCCAATTTCCCTTGATCATTGTAGCTATAGGTCCAATGGAGATACACAGAATCATTCTCGTCTACGAAAAGACAATCGGTCATTAGGGTGTCGTTTTTGTATTTGTAGATGTTCATTTGTTGCCGGGAGCCATCCGGCAGGTAGCTGATGGCGGTATCTACCTTATTAGCTGCATTATAGGTGTATACAGACCGTCTTTCTGCACCGGTTGCGTCAATGTTGATTACTTCAACAGGGTTCCCTCGATCATCATAGTGCTGAATCTTCCGGTTAGTACCGGCATCATCGGTGTACACCTCTTCGACCAGGTTGCCGTCTTCGTTGTAGGTATAATCAATTTCATAGACCTGATTGCCTTGCGGATCTTTCAGGCGTACCTTAACCGCCTTGCCATCCTCGTATTCGATAAAACGATTTTGAATACGTACCCCCATGCCAGAACTATCCCATATCACCTCTTTCACGACCTGACCATTTTTGTTGTATTGGTAGATGGATCGCATAAAGGGCGCCTGATACATATTGTACCGGACCATCTCTTTGAGTACTGTCGTGTCTTTCCAACCATCCGCATTTCGATCAGTATTGGGTGATTGGTCGGATGATGTGCAAGCAGCAAAGCTTAAGACGATAAGGAGAAGACCCAGTATGGCGCGCATAATGCTAAGTTTTAGACAAAAATAGGGGTTGCTTTACTGAATAACCAGTGTGTGTAAAGGCGACTGCCGGAAGCCTTGGTCGAAGCGAATAAAGTAGATGCCACCAGGCAATGGTCGTAAGGGCAACGTGAGGGTATGCTCGCCCGGAGCTTGTAGCGCATCTTCCCACACTTGTATCGTCTGACCCAGTGCATTGAGCAAGACGAAACGATTGTTACCCACTTCGAGGTTGCGATACTGCACCGTAACTTGTGTAGTGGCCGGATTGGGATACAGCCCCAGAATGCCTTGTTGAGGGCCGCCTGCACCTTGACCGCCCTGTCCAATGGAAGCCAGTTCACAGTTGCCGTAGTTTTCCGCCAGCAATAAGCTATTATACAAGTTTAAGCGCCCCCCGGATACCGTGATATCGGCCAGTGAAGGCAAGACCTCAGTGCCATCCAAAATCGCCTGTTTCATATCCAGGGCCAGGGTAGCCGGGTCACTTTGCGCCATTAGCATAATGTCATCGCAAGAAGCACTGTAGAGCAACGCTACAGCCCCCGCCACGTGCGGAGCGGCTGCTGAAGTGCCATCGAAGGTGTTATACTGGTTGTTGGGTAATGCCACGTAAGAATCTTCACCCGGAGCACCAAGGTCGATGGATGTTGGTCCGTACGCAGCGAGTCCTACCTTTTGGTCCAGCTTATTGGTATTGGTAACGGCAATCAGGTAATCACTACCGCAAGAGGTAGGCATGTCGCCTACAGAATCGACATTGGCATTGCGGTTCATGGTACTGGCTACGCTAAGGATACCGGCTGCGCCCAGGGAGTCATAAAACCCACACCAAATAGGCATCGAGTCGGGCTGGACAAAGTCTAGCCCAAAGGAAGTGTTGATGGCCACTACAAAAGCACCTGTCTGCCCTTGGCTGGCATTATAGCGCTTGCGAAAGGTCCACACGTAGTCCATGGCTTCAATAGTGGCTGCCTCCGTGATTTGCCCCATTGCTACCGGCATGATTTTTACGTCCCAATTGACACCTGT
>CAJXXO010000171.1 GCA_913062655.1 uncultured Bacteroidota bacterium
ATCTGGCGAAAGGGCAAGCATGGACCGGTAATAGCGATTGGCACCATTGTGCCAAACCACCTTACCTGCAGAACCCCATTGCCTGATCTGCCAACCCAGGCCTTGCTCCAACTCCAAATCCAGGGGAAGGGAATGGTTTTGCGCTTGCCACGCTTCTTCCACCAGGGCAGCGGGGAGTATGGTGTGGCTCATCCAACTTTGGGCAAACGAGGCGATATCAATCACCGTACTGTAAAGCCCACCAGCCGGAATATCCCTGATAAAAGGCTCAGCAGACGCTCTGCCTTTTTCATTGTAGGCTTTAGTTAATATGCTATCTGCATGCAGCGTGGTATGGGTTAAACCGAGTGGGTCAGTGATATGTCGCTGCAGTAGTGCTGCATAAGAAGTATCCGTGGCCCGCTCCAATGCCAGCCCAAGGGCCGTGTAGGCAATATTGGAATAGACGGTCATCTTGCCAGGGGGCAATATCAGGTACGTTTTCGGTAATTGTTTCAACAGGCGATCCGGCTCATTAGGATAAGTAGTAAAAGCCCCTTTTAAAATATCAGAGGGCAAACCACTTTGATGAGACAACAGGTGCCGCAAGGTGATAGGCGAGGCATTCGGATATAAGCTTCTCACCTCTGTGTCCGGTAGTAGCGTATCCCAAGTGGTGCCCATCGACCAATGGCTGTCGAGTGTATGTTGCAGCGCCAGGGTGGCTGTAAATAGCTTAGTGATCGATCCTATGCGGTAGGGAGTGGTAGGCGTGGCATCTATTTTCAATGCTTTGTTGGCATGTCCCCATCCATCCGCATACAGAATGGTGTCAGCCGTGAAGACGGCCCAGGATACACCCGTGATTGAGGCTTTCTTAACGGCTTTTTGCCATTGGGGAAGAAACCTATCGTAAGCCGATTGTATGGCATCATGGGGCTGCGCTGTAGCCGAAAGGCTAATCCCACTAACCAGCCAAATACAACACCAACGTATCCAATTATTCATGCGCAGCACAAAAGTACCATAACTGCTTCTACCGATCTATTACCTAAATGTTGCGAATAATTCGACTTCAGAAGCACTTAGATAAGTGGTAACTTTTGCAAAATTTCCATATGCAAAGCGAAAAAGTATCATTTACTAACAGCCAGGGAGAAGAATTGGTCGCTTGGATGGAGTTTCCCGGTGACCAGCGCACCCACAATGTCGCGCTGTTCGCGCATTGCTTTACCTGTTCAAAAAGCTTAACCGCGATACGGCATATAAGCAGAGCACTGACCTTGCAAGGCATAGCCGTGATGCGATTCGATTTTACCGGCTTGGGAGAAAGTGAGGGGGATTTCGCAGACACAAATTTCTCGGGTAATGTACAAGACCTGATTTGTGCTGCTGACTATCTTAGGGAACATTATGCGGCCCCGTCACTGTTAGTAGGACATTCCCTCGGAGGTGCAGCGGCTATATTGGCAGCCCAAGAGCTGGATAGTGTGCAAGCCGTGGCTACCATTGGTGCACCATCGCATCCCAATCACGTTACCCGCCTATTGCAGGAAGATAAGGCTGAAATACAGCAACGTGGCTATGCAACGGTGGATATTGGAGGACGCCCCTTTACCATTAAGAAGCAATTTCTGGATGACCTGGACGCCACACAGTTTGACCAGCAGGTTCGAGGCTTGAAGAAACCATTTTTAATTCTTCATGCCCCTTTCGATAAGGTGGTCGGCATTGAAAATGCGGCACACTTGTATCAATTGGCCATGCATCCGAAGAGCTTTATTTCACTTGACGATGCGGACCACTTGTTATCGGATAAAAAGCATAGCCTTTATGCGGGGGATGTGATCGCGGTTTGGGCCAAAAGATACCTGGATATTCCGGAGAAGGAACCACTACGGACTGAAAAGCAAGTGGTGTGCCGTGTGGGGCCATCCGGGTACACTACCGAGGTGAAAGCAGGAAATCATGGTTTTCTGGCCGATGAACCTATTCGTTTGGGGGGACAAGACCTGGGGCCAAGCCCATATGATTTGTTGAATGCTGGGTTGGGCGCTTGTACGGCCATTACCCTGCGCATGTATGCCGATAGAAAGGGTTGGGAAGTGACGGACATTAAAGTGCACCTCCAACATGAAAAAATTCACGCAGAAGATTGCCTGCAATGCGATACACCTACCGGTAAAATTGACCGTATTGAACGGGTAATAGAACTGGAAGGAGATTTAACGGAAGAACAACGACAGCGCATGCTGCAAATAGCCAATAAATGCCCGGTACACCGTACTTTGCATAGTGAAGTGGTGGTGCAGTCGAAATTGATGGAGTAAAATAATATGGGAAAGAAGAGAAAGCGGAATAAGAAACGACAACAAGATGCTTTGCAACCTATTGCTAAGGCTATCTTGAAAATATTTGAGGCCAAGCCGGGGAAGCAGTACACCTTCAATCAAGTGTATAAGAAGCTGGTGAAGCCGGCCACTAAAGACGAAGTATTTCAATCACTGGCCTTGCTCGAACGTAAAGGACACATCAGTGTGAATGAGCACGGCAAATTTTCGATGGGTAAAAACGGCACCCCAAGTGCTGCACCTGCTGGAAATAAAAAAGTGATTACAGGGGTCGTAGACTTAACCCAATCGGGTAGTGCTTACATCATATCGCCTGAGTTGGATAATGATGTCTTTGTATCCCGCGGAAATCTATTACGCGCATTCGATGGCGACCGGGTAAAAGTAGCCCTGAAGAAAAGTCGAGGCAGAAGGCTGGAAGGGGAAATCATTGAAGTACTGGATCGGGCAAGGCACGATATTGTAGGTACCATAGAGATTACCGGTGATTTTGCATTTGTAGTACCTGATAAGCGAAAAATTCCAATCGACATTTTTATCCCACCCGGACAAGTGGGCGATGTGCGCGATGGCGATCGGGTAATCTGTCGTATTGTTGACTGGCCGGACAACAAGAAAAACCCTGAAGGCCAGGTGGTAGAACGGTTGGGTGCTTTGGGCAACAACGATGTAGAGATGAAATCCATCCTGGTGGAAAATGGCTTTCCATTAGAATTCTCTGATCGGGTGAAGCAGGAGATTGCTGAGTTGGACTTTGAGGTGCCGGAAGAGGAAATCGCCAAGAGGCGCGATTTTCGGAAGGTAACAACTTTTACCATCGACCCGGAAGATGCAAAAGATTTCGATGATGCCTTGAGCATTCAGCGACTGGAGAATGGACTATGGGAAGTAGGGGTTCACATCGCTGACGTAAGCCACTATGTGCGCCCGGGTTCTGCGCTGGACAAAGAGGCCTATCTCAGGGGGACCTCAGTCTACCTGGTGGATCGTGTGTTGCCGATGCTGCCCGAGGAGTTGTCCAACATTGTCTGTTCCTTGCGCCCCAATGAAACGAAGCTGACCTACTCGGCTGTATTTCACTTGGATGATAAAGCGAAGGTACACGACCGATGGTTTGGCCGCACGGTAATCCATTCTGATAGAAGGTTCACCTATGAGGAAGCACAAGCCCTGATCGAAGGGGAGGAGGGCGACTTTGCGCAGGAAGTAAAACAGTTGAATGACCTGTCACTGCAGCTACGTGAAAAGAAGTTTGCCAATGGGGCTATTGCATTTGAAACCACTGAGGTAAAATTCAAAGTGGACCTGGAGGGCAAGCCATTGGGTGTCTTTTTGAAAGAGCGCAAGGAGGCCCACATGATGATAGAAGATTTCATGTTGTTGGCCAATAAGGAAGTGGCGCATTATGCCGCTACCCAAAAGCGACAGAACAATAAAGTGCCATTTGTCTACCGTATCCATGATCAACCTGACCTGGAGAAGTTGATCGATTTTGCCCGTATGGCCAACACATTTGGCTACAAGATAGATATACAATCACCGGATCAGATACAGAAGAGCTTAAATGAACTCATGGAGGCTATTCAAGGGCAACCCGAACAGGATGTGTTGGAGCAATTGGCCATTCGTTCCATGGCCAAGGCCGTGTACAGCACTAACAACATCGGCCACTATGGATTGGCTTTCAGCCATTACACCCACTTCACTTCGCCTATTCGCAGGTATCCGGATGTTTTGGTGCACCGCATTCTGGACGACATACTCACCTCAGACAAGTTTAAACCCGTAGATAAACTGGAAGATAAGTGTGTGCGCTGTTCGTGGATGGAGCGCAAAGCCATGGATGCAGAGCGGGAAAGTGTAAAATTCAAGCAAGCAGAATTTATGCAGCTTCACATTGGTGAAGAGTTTGATGGTATCATTACCGGAGTGGTCAACTTTGGTGTATTTGTTGAGATCATAGAGAACAAGTGTGAAGGCCTGGTAGATATTGATAGTATCGAAGATGACTACTACGTGTACTATGAAAAAGAAAATGCGCTACTCGGTCGCTCTACCGGTAAGCGCTACCGGCTGGGAGACAAAGTGCGCATTAAAGTGATCAAAACCGATGTCCAACAACGCAGAATCGATTTTGAATTGGTTAGTCCTTAAGAGCTAAATCCGCCTGATGTAGCATAGATCACAAAGGCTACCAAGCCAATGATGAATAAGGCCATTATAACGACTACTATGCGGAGATTCTTATTGTTTTGATGCAACACAAACTCGCGGTTCTTGGCTTGCAGTATTTTTTCAGCCGCTAGCTGTGCACGCGTTATCGCGTTCTCCCCTTTTATGATATAGTCAAAAGCCCCTTTGCGGATGGTTTCCAGTGCGACCTCCATGTTGTCTTGTCCAGAAATGATAATTACCTCAGTTTCAGGTGAGGCTTGTATTATCCGTTCCTGCACTTGCAAGCCGTTCATCGCTTCACTGTCCTCTGCATCGAATAGGTAATCGAGTACGACAATGTCCGGCTTCATATCAATTTTGGCTAACGCCTCTTCACCAGATACGAAAGTGAGCACTTCCACTTCATAAGCTGAGTTCTTTTCAATATAGTGCTTACTCATGGTCAGCACCTTCGTGTCATCATCTACTACAAAAACAAGATAGCTGTTATCTTTTGCCATGTCTGTGGGTTGGAAATGGGTTAAACAATTGCTTGAAATTAACTAAAAAATGATACGTGCAAGTATGACTTTAGTCAGCCTGCTGTTCATTGTGGAGTATTTCCCTGATGAGTACAAGGGCTTTGTCAAAGGTCTCTTCCACTTCCTTCAGCATAGCCGGCAATTCGTCTACTTCTTCTTCCGCTCGGGCTATTAATTCCATTCGTTTGAGTTGTTGCTCCAGCTCCTTGTTGCCTATAAAGGTGGCAGAGGATTTGAACTTATGTGCTGCGCTGGCGAACCGGCTCCACGCTTGCTGATCGAGCAACTCACGCAGCTTGGCCAAATCATCCGGTGACTCATCTACCAATACTTGTAGCATCTGGTGTCGCAATGCCTGGTCACCTTGGGCCAGGGTATCCAGGTAACGGAGGTTGATGATTGGTTTTTCCTCCTTCACCGCTGTGGAGGCTACTTCCTCTTCAGCACTATCCTGTACATCTATCAATTCTCCGAACAACCGACCCGTGAGCTCAGCAATTTTATTGTATAAGTTTTTGGGATTAAAGGGTTTGGGAATATAGTCGTCCATGCCCGAAGCTATGCAGCGATCAGCCTCTCCGGCTGTAGCGAAGGCCGTCATGGCCAATATGGGCACCTCCGACTTGGGCGTGGAAAACTCTGTTCTGATCTTTTTAGTGGCGGTATGTCCATCCATGACTGGCATCTGTACATCCATAAGGATGATATCGATAGCATTTTCCCGTAATCGTTCGAGGGCTTCTTCGCCATTATCTGCCGTAATGATCTGAATTCCCGTACCCCATTTACTGATGGTTTCAGAAGTGACGAATTGATTTACCTTGTTGTCTTCCACCAGCAGCACGTGCAGGTCACCCAGGTCTTTCACCCGGTATTCCTGCTCTGCTTGTTTGCGCTGCCTATATTGCTCCCCTGTGGTGGTGGTAAATT
>CAJXXO010000172.1 GCA_913062655.1 uncultured Bacteroidota bacterium
CCACTGACTATGGAAGCCTGGCAACAAGAAGTGGATGCTATTTTTTACGGCTTTCATCCCGGTACCATGACCGGTCCGGCTATTGTCGACCTGTTGTGGGGCGAGGTGAACCCATCTGCCAAACTTCCTATGACCTTTCCCAAGCACGTAGGTCAGATTCCGATTTACTACAACCACGTAAATACTGGCAAACCACCTACACCTGACGCCTGGGTGCCTATGCAAGAGGTGCCGCAACAAGCGGTCCAAACCTCCGTGGGGAACACTTCGCTCTACCTCGACTATGGGTACGAACCTGCTTTTCCCTTTGGCTATGGCCTTTCATATACCACTTTTGCCTGTGCCGACCTGACCCTTTCTACAACTTCATGGAATGGAGAGGAACCACTGGTGGTGGAGGCAGTGGTGAGCAATACCGGTTCCCGTGCCGGTGCCACTGTAGTGCAACTCTATCTACGCGACCATGTCGCCAGCCGGGTGCAACCGGTCCGCAGGTTGGTCGCTGCAAAAAAAGTAACCCTGTCAGCAGGTGGACGTGCCTCTGTTCGTTTTCAACTTGCCCCTGAGGACCTGGCCATTTTTACCCGTGATGGCCAAATGAAGGCAGAACCCGGTGATTTTACCCTATTTCTAGGTGAGGATGTTACCGCTGACCTTTCGGTTGATTTCACCTTTAAACCCAAACAACCTTGAGTACAATATCCAAAACCACACTTTTTACGGTCCGCATATCACTCATCGTAGCGTTGGGTGGTTTTTTGATGGGCTTTGATGCATCTGTCATTTCAGGTGTGATCAAATTTATCGAACCGGAGTTCGGGCTGACCAAGCTGGAGCTGGGGTGGGCCGTGAGTAGTCTCACGCTCACTTCTACGCTGGCTATGCTTACCGCGGGGCCGATCAGTGACCGTATTGGCCGAAAAGCAGTACTCCGGTGGGCGGGTTTTTTATATGCCCTTTCTGCCATTCTATCTGCACTTGCCCCGACCTTTACCCTCCTCGTTATTGCCAGAATGATTGGCGGACTGGGGGTAGGCGCTTCCCTGATTATTGCCCCGATGTACATCGCAGAGTTATCGCCTCCTCGCTTGAGAGGGCGTATGGTTTCCTTTAATCAGTTGAATATTGTCCTGGGTATTTCTGTCGCCTTTTTTACCAATTACCTGATCTTACAATGGGGCAAAAGTGATGCAGCCTGGGTGGAATCGCTGGGTATTGGTCAGCACAACTGGCGATGGATGTTGGGTATTGAAGCCATCCCCGCCATCCTTTATTTTCTTGCCCTATTCCTGGTACCCAGAAGCCCCCGGTGGCTAGCCATGAAAGGTCGCTTTGAAGCGGCTTTGGCTATCATGCGACAAACGGTGGGAGAAGCTGCAAGCAAACAATTGGAAGAGGTAAAAGCCAGTTTGCAACAAGACGATAAGAAAAAAACCGGGCAACTGACTTTACTATTTAGCAAGCCGGTGCGATTGGTATTGATCATCGGGTTGGTAGTAGCCGCCATTCAGCAATTGACTGGCATCAATGCCGTATTCTTTTATGCCCCCACCATTTTTGAGCAGACCGGCATTGGTACGGATGCATCTTTTGTACAGGCCATCTTTGTAGGGTTAACCAATCTTGTATTCACCTTAGTCGCTATTGTCCTGATTGATAAAGCCGGACGAAAGTTCTTGCTGGCCAGTGGATTGGCCGGTATTGTGATTGCCATGGCCATCCTGGGCTATGGCTTCTCCAGTGCCACCTACCAACTGCCGGATACCTATGATGAGTCCTTCCCGGCTGAATTGGAACAAGCCGCAGTTGCACCGTTGCTCGGACAAGCCTTCAGCACAGACCTGGCATTTAAAGATGCGCTCCGCAAGCAATTGGGTGATCAGGAAGCGCAGAAGCATGAGAGTGCACTGACCACCTTGTCGATCACCATCAATGCGAATCTGGTACTTTTCGCCATTATTTTCTTCGTGGCTTCCTTTGCCGTTTCTATAGGCCCGGTAATGTGGGTATTGTTCTCTGAACTCTTCCCCAATGCCATTCGTGGTCTGGCTATCTCTGTAGTGGGATTCGTGAATTCCGTATGTAGCTTTTTGGTGCAGTTGGTCTTTCCCTGGGAATTGGCCAATCTGGGCAATAGCACCACCTTTCTGCTCTTTGGCGGCTTTGCTGCAATCGGTCTGCTGTTCACTTTGCTTGTCATACCAGAAACAAAAGGAAAATCATTGGAGGAGATCGAAGCTAAACTCGTTACCCAAAAACAAACATCATGATGCGAATACTACTCTTTATAACGGCCTTATTTTGCTTAGTCGCCTGTGAAAGCCAGCCTACAGCCCCTGCAACGGCTGATACCACTACCTCTACCAAGGTGGTCACCCTGGACACTACTGCGGAAGGGTATTATCGGCTATTTGTAGATGGTGAGCCCTTCTATGTAAAGGGCGCAGGCTGCGAGTTTGGCGATATTGCCGCGCTGGCCGAGCATGGCGCCAACGCTTTTCGTACGTGGCGTACCGACAATGGCGAACAAACGGCACAAGAGGTGCTGGATGAGGCGCAGAAATATGGCCTACTGGTGATGATGGGCATTGAAGTAGGCCGCGAGCGGCATGGCTACGACTACAACGACACGGCATGGGTTAGGCAGCAAAAAGAGCGTATTCGCCAGGAGGTGGAAGCCATCAAAGATCATCCGGCACTACTGGGCTGGGGCGTTGGCAATGAACTCAATCTGGATGCCACCAACCTCAAGGTATGGGACGCTGTGGACGATATCGCTAAAATGATTGATGAGATCGATGGCAAGCATGTCACTACCACCATGTTGGCAGGTATAGACGAGAGAAATGCCAGCTACATTACGGCCAACTGCCCTAACCTGGATTTCATCAGCATACAGATGTATGGAGACATCATCAATTTGCAAGAACGCATCAAGGATGCCGGGTATGAGGGGCCTTACCTGGTGACCGAATGGGGCGCTACCGGCCATTGGGAAATGCCGGCTACGGAGTGGGGTCGACCTATTGAGCAAACCTCCACTGAGAAAGCGGCCAGCATCAAGCAACGGTATGAAGAGGCAATCCAGGTAGACAAGAAAAATGGTATGGGGTCTTTCGTGTTCCTGTGGGGGCAAAAGCAGGAACGCACCCCTACGTGGTATGGTCTCTTTACCGAGCAAGGCGAAGAAACACCGGCTATCGATGTGATGCACTATTTCTGGAATGGAAAATGGCCCGACAATCGTGCTCCGGAAGTGACCAACCCACTACTAAATGGGCAATCTGCCTATGACAATATCATGCTGCCACCAGGCACAAGCGCTACAGTAACCTTTTCTGCCGCTGATCCCGATCAGGATACACTCGCTGTAAGAGCGGAAGTGATGGGCGAACCGGAAGAGCTTTCACAAGGGGGCGACTTTGAGCCCAGGCCAGCTACCTTGGAAGGGCTGGTGCAGGAGCGTAAGCTCGGGCAAGTGGACTTCCAGGCGCCAGCGGAACCCGGTGCCTATCGTGTTTTCGTGTATGTTACAGATGGCCACAACCATGCCGCTACCTTCAATATTCCATTTTTGGTTCAATAGAAATGCCTGTTGCTAGTGAGGTTACGATGGTTTATAGGAGCAATGCTGCTACTTGTAGAGCTGGGCTACGGTCAAACTGACCGCGAAGCATTCATCAATGATTTGATAGCACAGATGACCCTGCAAGAAAAGGTAGGACAGATGACCAACCTGGGCTTAACGGCCTTGGTGGAAGGTGGTTTTTGGACCGCTACCGACTCATTGGTATTGGACGAAGCGTTGATGAAAACCTACCTGCAGCGATATGCTGTTGGCTCCATTCAGGGGAAAGGTGTTTATCCGCCCACGCAGCATGAATGGCAACGGCTCACTGCTACGGTGCAGGCATACGCCAAGGAGCATTCCCGGCTGGGTATCCCACTGCTGATAGGTATTGACGCAGTGCATGGAGCGCATTACACGGCTAATGCCACCACCTTTCCTCATCAATTGGGCCTCGGAGCCTCTTTCAATACCTCGCTGGTTCAGGATATCGGTGCAGCTACCAGCCAGAATCTGCTGGCCAGCGGCATTCAGTGGAACTTCGCTCCGGTGCTCGACCTGGCCTGGCAGCCCCTTTGGGGTCGTATTGAGGAAACCTTTTCCGCTGATCCTCACGTGGTAGCTACCCTGGGAGCCGCCTTTGTTAAAGGCGCACAGCAAACCTATCAGCAACAACGGGTGGCGGCTTGCCTGAAGCATTGGGTCGGGTACAGCTTCCCCTTTTCCGGCAAGGATCGCTCGCCCATTCACCTGTCACCGATTGATGTGCAGCAGTTTTTCATGCCGCCATTTAAATCGGCCATCACAGCCGGTGCTTCATCCGTTATGTTGAATTCGGGTGCCTTAAATGGTGTGCCCGGCCATGTAGATGCGGAGGGCCTGGCACAGCTCAAAGAAGAATGGGGCTTTTCCGGTTTTGTCGTTTCCGACTGGGATGATCTTACCAAGCTGGTGGATGTCCATCGGGTAGCGGCAGACTACAAAGAGGCGACTCGTCAGGCTGTAATGGCCGGAATGGATATGTGTATGGTACCGTATGACAGCACCTTCTCTGTAGCCTTGGTTGAATTGGTACAAGAGGGTGCTGTACCTATGGCACGCATTGATGATGCAGTAAGACGGATTTTACGGGTGAAGTACGATATCGGCAGTTGGGAAGCGCCTGTTGAAATGGAGCTGAATTCTTATGCTGACTTAGCGCTACAGGCAGCTACCGAGAGCATGGTGCTCCTTAAAAATGAGGGGGCATTGCCATTGGCAGCGCAGGAGAAAGTGGTAGTGGCCGGACCCGGGGCACATAGTGTTACTGCCTTGCAAGGACCATGGAGCAGAACCTGGAAAGGAGACGATACAAGCTACAATCACCCGGCTGCAAAGACACTCGTGGAGGCCCTGACAGCACTTGACGTAGATGCTACCTTCTTACCTGGGGCCGGTTATGATACTTTGGGTGCAATTAGCCAGGAAGATTTTGCTGCAGCCGATAAGATCATTCTGGTGTTGGGAGAGGAACCGGTGACAGAAAAGGCAAGTGATATCCACGATCTAAACCTACCGGTAGCCCAGCAAGCACTCGTGCAGCGGGCCGCACTTACCGGTAAGCCGATTGTTGTGGTTTTATTGCAAGGTCGTCCAAGATTGATGGCTGCCATTGAGCCTGTCACCAGCGCTGTGGTTCACGGCTTTTATCCAGGCCAATATGGAGGCATTGCCTTAGCTCGGCTGTTGACGGGGCAGGCGAATTTTTCGGCTAAGTTGCCCTACACATACCCTAAACACCACGGTTCGCTTAAAGGCTATCCCTACCGTATGGCCGACCACCTCGATCAGCAGTTTGGCCTCTCCGGATATGCGCCACAGTGGCCCTTTGGGTATGGACAGAGTTATACTACCTTCGAATACCATAACTTCCAGTGTAGCGATACCCTGGTCGGTTTGGATCGCTCGTTGTCGTGCCATGTTACCGTGACCAATACGGGAGATAGAGCCGGTAAAGAAGTGGTGCAGTGGTATTATCAGGATGAAATAGCCTCGGTCACCCCGGTAGAATGGCGTTTGGTGGGGTATGAAAAGATTGCACTATTGCCGGGCCAGGAAAAAGAGGTTGCTTTTGCTCTTCCGGCCTCACAACTTCAGTTGGTGAATCGCAAAGCCGCATGGGTGTGGGAGCCGGGATATGGAAAGATTGGGGTGGGCCCCGATAGCAAAACATTGGATACCCACCGATTTTGGTTGGATGTGAATACGGAGTAAAGTATGGATAAAGTAGGACAACAGATACCACAAGGACGGCTCGTGCACCTGCACAACCGTCCTTTTTACAAAATAGAAGATGTAGATCGGCTGG
>CAJXXO010000173.1 GCA_913062655.1 uncultured Bacteroidota bacterium
CTCCGGCAAAGGCCACCTCCAGCGGCAGCACCTCGTCTTCGAAGGAGGAGAGGAGGGCACAGATTATAGCCAGATCGATGGCAGGATCATCTACCCGCAGTCCCCCGGCAATATTGAGGAAGATGTCTTGGGTAGCCATAGAAAAGCCACACCTTTTTTCCAGCACAGCCAACAGCATATGGAGTCGTCTTAGATCGAAGCCGGTAGCTGAGCGCTGTGGCGTGCCGTACACAGCCGTGGTCACGAGGGCCTGTACCTCGATGAGCATGGGCCGCAGCCCCTCGATCATCCCGGCAATGGCGATGCCGCTAAGTTGTTCCTCGCGGTTGCCGAGCAGGATTTCGCTCGGGTTGCTGACTTGGCGCAGGCCCTTATCTACCATCTCGTAGATGCCCAACTCTGCAGTAGAGCCAAAGCGATTTTTAATGGTGCGCAGGATACGGTAATTGTGGTTGCGATCCCCTTCAAATTGCAGTACGGCATCTACCATATGCTCCAGTAGTTTGGGGCCGGCTATGCTGCCTTCCTTGGTGATGTGGCCTACCAGGAAGACGGGGGTTTGCGTTTCCTTAGCATAGCGCTGTATTTCCCCGGTACACTCGCGTATCTGCGAAACGCTGCCGGGCGTAGCTTCTATGTAGTCGGAATGCATCGTCTGGATGGAATCGATGATAAGCAGCTCCGGCTGCAAGCTTTTGGCTTGTTTAAAAAGCTTCTGTGTATTGGTCTCGGTCAGGATATAGTAGTTGTCTTCGCTGAGGCCCAGCCGTTGAGCACGCAGTTTGATTTGCTGTTCGCTTTCTTCCCCGGATACATACAGGATTTTCAGGTCGCTCATGCCCAACCCAATCTGAAGCATCAGGGTTGACTTGCCGATCCCCGGCTCACCCCCAATGAGTACAATGGAGCCTGGCACAATGCCGCCCCCTAAAACGCGGTTGAACTCTTGGTCGAAGGTTTGTGTGCGATGCAAAGCAGTGTCTTCGATCTCTTTGAGTGTCTTTGGCCGGTTGGAACGAATGCCTTTGTCCTTGCTGTCGTCCCACCGGTAGGCTTTGGTATTTTCCTTTTCCAGCACCTCTTCCACCATGGTGTTCCATTCCTGGCAGGAGGGGCACTTGCCCATCCATTTGGCGGAGGTAGAGCCGCAGTTTTGACACACGTACAGGGTTCTTGCTTTGGCCATGGCGTAAAAATAGCGATCCGCCTGCGATAATAGCGGCTGTGGCTTCGCGTTAATAATCGTAATTTTGCATCCACTAAATCCCTAGCCTATGATATGGCAAAAAGCCCTTTTGTATAGCCTGTTGATTGCGGTAGCCGGCTGGTCGATCAGCGCTTGTGTCCCGGCACGTAAGTTTGAGGACATGGAACAGCGTAAGGCGCTATACGAAGACTCAACCCAGTTGATGAAGAATAGTTATGAGGCCGCCAGGGAAGAGCTTGCGTCCCTGGAAGAGGATTATCAGCAATTGACAGCGACCAATGAAAACTTGCGGAAAGATACCGCCAAACTGTGGCGGCAGTACCGGGCGGTGAATGAGATGAACGAGGACCTCAATCAGCTATACGAGAAGGTGATTGAGCAAAATAAGGCACTGCTGGAGAATTCAAATTCCGAAAAAGAGAAGTATCTGGCACAGCTCAACGAGAAAGAGGCGCAGCTCAACGAGAAGGACCAGGACCTGCAGCGCAAGCAGGCTGAACTGGACCAACAGCAGGCTGCCCTGAAGGAGCAGCAGGCTATTTTGCAGGAGAAGCAGCAACGTGTGCAGGAGTTGGAACAGATGATTGCCCGGCAAGACAGTGCCGTTTCAGCATTGAAGCAAAAGGTACAAGATGCATTCCTGGGCTTTTCCTCCGATGAGCTGACGGTAGAGCAGCGAGAGGGAAAGATCTATGTATCGATGAATAATAAGCTGCTCTTCAAATCGGGCCGTACCGATGTGGACCCCAAAGGAGTAGAGGCGCTCGGCAAGCTGGCTGATGTGATGCAGAAGAACCCGGACATCAATATCATGGTGGAAGGGCACACCGACAGTATTCCTGTGGCCGCTGGCTCAAGAATGGAAGACAACTGGGACCTGAGTGTGCTGCGCGCTACTTCTATTGTGCGCATCCTCGTTGACAAGGGCCTCACCCCAACGCGGTTGATTCCTAGTGGACGGAGTAAATACTTCCCCATCGCTTCCAACGCAACAAAAGAGGGGCGTGCCATGAACCGAAGGACAGAGATTATCCTTTCTCCGAAGTTGGACGAACTGATGCAAGTGTTGCAAAATCCATAAAACACCGATTGACGATTGGCAGCGAGGAAGTCACCCGATGAAATGAGTTTTTTGGAGCACCTGGAGGCGCTGCGGTGGCACATTATCCGCTCGCTGGTGGCCATTATTGCGGTGGGTATCGTGGTTTTTGTAGCGAAAGACTTTGTCTTTGATGAAATCATCTTTGCCCCCAAGCGATTGGACTTTCTCTCCTACCAAGCCTTGTGTTGGCTGTCCAACAACCTCAACCTAAAAGATGCTTTGTGTATCAATGAGATCCACTTTTCCGTGGTCAACCTGGATATGGCAGGGCAATTTCTGACCCACATCAAGGTGTCCTTTATCCTGGGGTTGGTAGTCGCTTTTCCCTATGTTTTTTGGGAGTTTTGGCGGTTTATTCAGCCGGCTTTGTATGAAGATGAGGTGCGCCATGCCCGGGGGTTGGTTTGGGTCTGCTCCCTGTTGTTTCTGGTGGGCGTACTCTTTGGCTATTATGTCATCACTCCGTTTTCAGTCAACTTTCTGGGCGCTTACCGGGTAAGCGAGGAGGTGGTGAGTACAATCAATTTAGGCTCTTACATCAATGTGATAGCCATGATATCGCTTGCGGCAGGCATTATTTTCGAGTTGCCGGTAGCAGCCTACCTGCTATCCAAGATCGGCTTACTCACACCAGAGTTTATGCGGCAGTATCGCAAGCATGCCTTTATTGTTACCCTGGTACTTTCGGCCATCATCACCCCGCCTGATCTTACCAGTCAGATCATCATTTCGATCCCAATCGTTATCTTATACGAAATCAGTATCCGCATCAGTGCCCGGGTCAACCGGAAATACCAGGAGCGGATGCGCTAAACGACCACCTATGATTGATAAAATCGCTATCGGCTCGGACCATGCCGGCTATGACATGAAGCAAGCGGTAATACAGCACCTGGAAGGCAAGGGTATCGAGGTGAAAGACTATGGCACCTACAGTGCCGATTCTGTGGACTATCCCGACTACGCCCATCAGGTAGCCGAAGCCATTGAGAAAGGCGAATTTTCGTTGGCTATTGTGTTGTGTGGCAGTGCTAATGGCGTGTGCATGACGGTCAACAAGCATAATGCTGTGCGTGGTGCTATTGCGTGGCAGCGAGAACTGGCTGAGCTAGCGCGCCAGCACAACAATGCCAATGTGTTGTGCCTGCCCGCCCGCTTCATTGATGAGGACACTATGGTCGACTGTGTAGACGGGTTTTTGGCAGCGGAGTTTGAAGGGGGACGCCACAGCCGCAGGGTCGATAAAATCTCATGTGCCTGATTGGCATTGGTGATCGATTCATAGCATTGTACATTTACGTTTATGTCGCAAGCCACCACGTTTTTACAAGATGCTGAGCAGAAGGCCTTTGATCAGGGGCACCGCGATCGGCTAAATTTCAATATCGACAAGTACAGGGAGACGGTAGACAAGGGCATGACCCAATACCGAGACCTGGAAAGTGCGAAGCGAAAAGCTAAAAACTTGCGTTGGCGAGCCATCGAACAGCTCGATGCCATGCTGCTGGAGTTTGAGAAGAACTTTACGCGGAATGGGGGCAAAGTGATTTGGGCCAACGACACGGCAGAGGCCCTTCGAGAAATAGACAAGGTGCTGCAAAAACACCACACCAAAACGGTGGTGAAGTCCAAGTCGATGGCAACCGAAGAGTTGGAGCTTAATGAACACCTCGAAAAGGCCAACATCGAAGTATTTGAGACAGACCTGGGCGAATATATAGTGCAACTGGCGGGCGAGAAGCCCTACCACATTGTGACACCCGCCATGCATAAGTCCAAAGAAGATGTGGCGCAGCTCTTTCATGAAAAGTTGGGCACTCCACTAGACCTTACGCCTACAGCACTGGCTAAGGTCGCGAGAGAAAAGCTCCGCGAAAAGTACCAGGCGGCTGAGGTGGGCTTTACCGGGGGCAATTTTCTGGTGGCCGATAGCGGCTCCATTGCCATTACGGAGAACGAAGGCAATGCCCGGTTGTCCAGTAGCTTACCCAAAGTACATATCGCGGTTGTCGGTATCGAAAAAATGATACCCAATCTTTCAGACCTGGGTCTGCTATGGCCGCTGTTGGCCACCCATGGTACCGGACAACAAGTAACGGTGTATAATACCATCTTATCTGGTCCGAAGCGGGATAACGAATCGGACGGGCCGGAAGAAATGTATGTGGTACTGCTGGACAATGGTCGAACCAATATTCTGGCCAATACCGTACAACGGGAGTCGCTCTTTTGTATCCGTTGTGGCGCTTGTTTGAATGCGTGCCCGGTGTACAAAAATATTGGGGGACACAGCTACGGCACCACCTACAGCGGCCCAATAGGGTCGGTTATAACACCCAACCTGAAGGGCATGGAAGCGTTTAATCATCTCAGCTATGCCTCCAGTCTGTGTGGCAACTGTACCGAAGTGTGTCCGGTAAATATTAATCTTCACGAATTGTTGCTGGACAATCGCAAAGTGTCGGTAGCAGAAAAATTCACGACAAAGCGTGAACGACTCGCCTGGACCTTGTGGCAGCGTGGTATGCTCAACCGGTCGCTGATGAATCTGGGCAATGCCGGGATAAAACGGTGGGCCATGCAACGCTTGTTTGGCAAAACATGGGGCAAACGCAAGAGCCTGCCCGAATTCCCCAAAAAATCCTTTCAGCAATTGTGGAAGGAAAAGCAATCCTCCTAATTTCGATATCAAATCCTAGCTTGTGGAGCCCATATCCTATCAACATCGTGCGATTGAGTTCAACCGCGATGGTTTATCGAATGAGCAGCTATTGACCTTGTACGACCGGCTTTTGCTGCCGCGCATGATAGAAGAGAAGATGCTGGTATTGCTGCGCCAAGGCAAAATCAGCAAATGGTTTGCCGGTATTGGGCAGGAAGCGGTAGCGGTCGGTGCGGCCTCAGCGATGCAAAAGGACGAATATATGCTGCCGATGCATCGCAACCTCGGGGTGTTCACCACCCGGCAGGTACCCTTGGCCAAGCTCTTCAAGCAGTGGCAGGGCAAGGCAGATGGATTTACCAAAGGACGCGACCGGTCGTTTCACTTCGGTACTAACGAGTACCGCATTGCGGGTATGATATCGCACCTCGGCCCGCAGTTGGCCGTGGCGGATGGCATTGCCTTAGCGGAAAAACTCAGTGCCAAACAGCAATGCACACTTGTATTTACCGGGGATGGAGGGACGAGCGAAGGCGACTTCCATGAAGCGCTCAATGTAGCGGCTGTTTGGCAGTTGCCGGTCTTGTTTGTCATCGAGAACAATGGCTACGGCCTCAGTACCCCGATTCAGGAGCAGTTTCGCTGTGAAAAGCTAAGCGATCGAGCCCATGGGTATGGCATGGAGGGGGTCACTATTGATGGCAATAATGTGCTGGAAGTCTATAAAACGATCGATCATTTTGCCAAAGAAGTGCGCACCCATCCAAGACCTTTTTTGATTGAGTGCATGACCTTCCGAATGCGCGGGCATGAAGAGGCGAGTGGTACGAAGTATGTGCCGGATGAACTGATGGATAATTGGGCCGCAAAAGATCCGGTGGCTCGCTATGAGGAATACCTCAAGTCCATTGGACTCTTATCCGATGCGCACATCGAGG
>CAJXXO010000174.1 GCA_913062655.1 uncultured Bacteroidota bacterium
CTATTACCGTAGTTTCTACACTCCCCGGAGGTCCATCTGAGAAAGTGGGGATACAAGCCGGGGACAAAATTGTAGAGATTGAAGACAGTACAGTAGCCGGTACGGGTATTGCCAATCAAGACGTAATCAGCAAATTGAAGGGGCCCAAAGGCAGTAAGGTGAAAGTGACGGTTAAGAGGAGTACGCAGCCTGATGACCTTGAGTTTGTTATTACCCGTGATGCAGTTAAGCTAGCGAGTGTAGATGCCGCTTACATGCTACAGCCTGGGATGGGCTACATTAAAATGAGCAAGTTTGCTTCTACCACCCACGCTGAAATGGTTGATGCGATAGAGCGGTTGAAAGAGAAGGGCATGGAAAAGCTGGTATTAGACCTCCGTGACAATGGAGGAGGGTATCTCGATCAAGCCACCAAGATTGCAGACGAATTTTTGGAAGGCAACAAGAAGATTGTGTATACCGAAGGACGTATGTATCCTGAGAAGGTATATCGTGCCGGAAAGCCGGGTGTATATGAGGAAGGGGAGTTGGTAGTAATGATCAATGAAAACTCAGCCTCAGCAAGCGAAATACTGGCCGGAGCCTTGCAAGATTGGGGTAGGGCTACCATTGTTGGTCGAAGATCATTTGGTAAAGCACTGGTGCAGGAGGAAATTCTGTTGAATGATGGAAGTGCCATGCGGTTGACGGTGGCGCGCTATTTTACGCCAAAAGGGCGCTCCATTCAACGTAGCTATGAGGAGGGGATAGAAGCCTATAATGAAGAGCATTGGAATCGCATGCTCAGTGAGTATGAGGAATCCGACTCATTTGCGGTACATGATACCGCCCAATATGGCATTCAGCCAGATATTTATGTGCCGTGGGATACGACATATGTGTATCGTGAGCTCATATCACTCATCAACAGGGGCTATGTACCGCGCTTTACCTACCAATATTTTTCCAATCACCAAGGTGAGTTTGAGCAATATGAAGATGTACAGTCTTTCCTTAACAGATATACTGTCAGTGATAACTTGGTGAACGCATTCATCACTAAGGCGGAAAGACGTGCAGAAGAAGATGGTATAACCTATGCATGGGATAGCTTGACCACTTCCAAAGAGCAGGTAAAACAAGTACTCAAAGCTTATTTTGGCCGGCAGCTATTTTACTACGATGCTTTTTATCCAGTAATGAATGAAATGGATAAAGAATTACAACGAGCTATTCAGTTGCTGCAATCCTGATCTACTCAGGCCGGGCATTTTCGATAATCCATGTGTCCGGATCATGCTCGCGCTTTAGTTTTTCAGCCAACTTTTCCGCGGCTGCATACTGCATGTAGCCACCAAAGCTTATTCGGTACACCTGCCGCTGATAATCCGTTACAATTAGTGTTGCGTAACCCTTAGCGGCCATTTCGAACTGGTACTCCTGAGCTAGCGACATCGTTTTGAAGGAGGCGCCAATTACGTAGTAGCGCTTGTTTGCGCGGCTACCATTCACATTGAATACCAAGTCACGGAAGACATTTACATTGGTGGCCGAAGTATCTATCTCCGGCTCATCATTTTCCTCTGTAGAAGGTCCTTCCAGTGGCTCATCCTGCTCTTCTTCCTCAGCAGGTGTGGGATTCTCTTGTGTTTCCTCTTCGGCTTCTTCCTCGGTTTCTTCTTCCTCTGTTTCTTCTTCAGGTGTTACCTCTTGCTCTTCTTCAGTAGGTTCCTCTACTATTTCCTCCTGCTCTTCAGGCTCTTCCTGTACGATAATGTCCTCTTCGGTAACAGCAGGATCTTCCTGTTGCGTTTTCTTCTTTGGCCGGAAGACCAATCCGATGCCTAGATTGGTAAAGTAGTCACTGGCCTCATTGGCCGCTACTTGTGGGTTGTACCCATCCAGTTCGTCCGTAAACGTGATATTGTAGAGGACATGGAAATTGAGCGCTAAACTTGAAGATATTGGGATTCTAACCCCTCCACCAATAGGTACAAAGACATCAGTACCAGAGTAAGCATTTCCCCAGGGATCATTTTCAGGTGTAGTAATTTCTGTGATATTGGACAAACCAAGGCCTGCTCCCGTGCTTAGGAAGAGATCCAGTTTGTCGTTGGAGCCACCGAAAATGGGTAGTAAATGCAGGTTGGTTCTGAGTGATAGCTGTGTGAAGGAATTGGAAAAACTAAGTGACTCTGCGCCAACTCTTTCATCACCAAGTAGGTTACCTACCGTACCTGATGCCTCTAACTCAAAGGCGGGATGAATACGATAAGCAATACCCAAATACCCGTGAAAACCATTGGTCGTTTCAATATCAGTATGGGATAAATTGAAACCCCCACCACCGGTAAAGGATATATTGGATGATTGACCGGATACGATCACAGTAAGGCCTATTAGGATGACAACGGTTATAATAGATCTCATAGGAGTCAGTTTATAAACCACTAAAATACGATCTCCCCGTTTGAGATGCGAATATTCTCCTATTTAACCTAAGTTGGCCTATAGAAAGAAACGAAAACCTAGCGATACCAATGAAAAGTGGTCATTGGCACTGTTACCTGCTACCTGAGGGTTATACCCATTAATCTCATCTGACAGTGTGACATGATACAACCAACTACACTGAAAGTGAGTAGTGGGGGTAACCTCAAATTGTAAGCCCAGTCCAGCAGGTATTACCAGATCGCTTCCTTCATACAGTTCGCCCGCTGGGCCATCTGGGGGTGTATTCACTTCTTTCACCTGGGAAAGCAGCAACCCAGCTCCTGCGGAAGCAAACACATGTATCCCCGTCCCATGGTCTTTCTCAATCAATTGGTCCAGGAAGAGGTTGCCTCGTAAAGTGATTAGGTTAAATCGATTGTTAAACCTGAGCGGACTTACAGCCAGGTTTTCCTGCCCCCGCAAGTTGCCGGTGGTAAATTGGGCTTCTATCGCCACCACTTTAGCCGGTTGAAAACCAACAGTTATCCCACCATGGTAGGCACTGGTAGTGGGAATATCTGTATGCCCAATAACTGGCCCCCCTTGAAAACCAAGGTAAAAGTCGGACTGTGCAGGTAAAAAAGAGAAGGTGAAAAGGAAAGCAATGGCGAGTAATAGGTGTTTCATGTGTAATTCTTCTTTGGTGAATTAGTTGATATCAGGGATGGAATCCATCGCCTGTTCTTCAATTTCTTGCTCTATCTCCGGATTGGAAGGTCCTTCTTCTCCTGAAGTATTACAAGCTGTCATTATAATCATTACCAAAGTAACAAACCCAACGGTAGTCCACCAATTTTGGTAGCGAAAAAGCCAATACATCTGTTATTTTTTTCTAAAGAAAATATTAATCGGTACCCCAGAGAGTGGAAAGGCTTTTCGCAATTGATTCTCCAGGTAGTTCTTATAGGGCCCTTTTACATATTGTGGAAGATTGCAGAAAAAGGCAAAACTGGGTGTATGTGTTGGAAGTTGGGTGACATACTTGATCTTGATGTACTTCCCTTTTACTGATGGTGGAGGATAGCGCTCAATGGCCGGTAGCATGACGGCATTCAGCTTGGAAGTGGTGATCTTTTGTTGGCGGTTTTTATATACATCCAGTGCTGTTTCAATGGCTTTGAAAATGCGTTGCTTTTCCAGCACACTTATAAAAACGATGGGTACATCTGTAAAAGGCGCGATCCGCGATTCTATACTCTCTTTAAATGAGGCTAAAGTGCGGTTGTCTTTTTCAATTAGATCCCACTTATTGACCAGGATAACGATGCCTTTTTTCTTTCGCTGAACGATTTGCAAAATTTTGAGATCCTGATTTTCAATACCTACCTGGGCATCCAACAACAAGAGACACACATCTGCCTCATCTATGGCCTTGACGGCACGAATCACGGAATAGAACTCAAGGTTCTCGTGTACCTTTGATTTTTTGCGGATGCCGGCCGTGTCGATAAGAAGAAACTCCTTGTTGTAATAGTTGTATAACGTATGTATGGTATCTCGCGTGGTACCTGCAATGTCCGTTACGATGTTGCGTTGCTTTCCTATCAAAGCATTTACGAACGAGCTTTTACCCACATTGGGCTGGCCGATAATTGCAAACCGAGGGTGTTGTTGCTTTTCTTCCTCTTCATCTGCAGGTAAAATCGCCTTTATCTTATCCACTATGGTATCTAGTAGTTCACCTGTACCACTACCCGACATAGATGATAGTGCTACTTGGTTTTCAAACCCCAGGCTGTAAAACTCACTTGCATCTATTAACCGTTGGTGATTATCCACCTTATTTACAACCAAAATCACCTCACGTTCGGTTTTCCGTAATTTATCGGCCATCATCTGATCAAGATCGGTGATTCCGGTAGTGACATCTACCAGCCAGAGTACAATGTGGGCTTCTTCGAGAGCAATATCCACTTGCTCACGGATAGCTTTTTCAAAGACATCCTCACTGTGGGGTACGAATCCCCCGGTATCGATGAGATTGAATTCTACACCGCCCCACTCAGCAATGCCATATAAGCGGTCGCGCGTTACACCGCTGATATCATCAACAATGGCTTTTCGTTGACCGGTCAACCGATTGAACAGGGTAGATTTGCCCACATTGGGGCGACCAACTATGGCTATAGTAGCACTCATGGTATCTTATTTCGGGTATCCAAATTGGCGCAGTACATTATCATCTTCGCGCCATTTTTCACGCACTTTCACGTGTAATTCCAAAAATACTTTCTGTTGCAGCCACTCTTCAATGGCAAGACGCGCAGCCGTACCTAGCTTTTTAATACTTTGGCCTCCTTTGCCGATAATAATGGGCTTCTGTGTCTTACGATTCACATAAATGAAGGCTTCAATTCGAGTCAGTTTTGCTTCTTCTTTAAAGGCATTGACTTCTACTTCTACAGAATAGGGAACCTCTTGCCGGTACTGTTCAAGAATCTTCTCACGGATGATCTCTGCTACAAAAAATCGTTCTGTGCGATCGGTAAGCTGATCTTTTGGAAAATAGGGGGGATGCTCGGGTATACCCTGCAAAATGTATTGGGTAACCTCGGCTAACCCATACCCCTTAGTGGCTACTATATGAAACTGGGAAGCTGAAGGTAAGGTCTCTTTCCAATGGTTTTCTATAGCCGTAATAGCAGTTGATTGCACAAGATCCACTTTATTGATCACTACGGCTATGGGCAATTCAAATCTTTGCAGTGCTACAGTAAGGGCGTCTGGTAATGCAGGACTAGTGGCATCAATGAGTATCAGCAAAACATCAGCATCTTCCAGGCTTTCCAACACGGCTACATTCATAGCATTATGTAGTTCGTATCCTGGTTCGTCAATAAAGCCCGGGGTATCAGAAAAAACTATTTGCCAGTCTTCCTTATTTACGATACCCAAAATGCGATGACGAGTCGTTTGGGCCTTTGGTGTAATAATAGACAAGCGCTCCCCTACGAGCTGATTCATCAGGGTGCTTTTTCCGGCATTGGGTTTACCTACAATATTTACGTACCCGGCTCTATGCGTCATAGAACAAAGGTACGAAGTGTTGCACCATCATGCAGGAGCAAGAGTTGGGCTTACATAAGGTTATTTCTATTGGCCGATTAAGGGGTTGTTTTCACAGGAGGAAAAAGCGTACTGGCAGAATGAGGCCAAATAACAGCGGATAATGCCCCACTTTTACAATCGTTGAAGCAAAGGGGCAGGATGGTGAGGTTGGGGAGCCTCGCCATCCTCATTTTTACTGCAAGCCCAAAGATAATACTAATTCAGCTCAACATCTCACCTCGCTACACCAATTCTCATAGCAAGTGTTTCAGTATGATTACTGTATACCTGGTGGCGTAAGTAAATCATCTCCAACCGCTGTATTCTTGTGTCCAGACTTGAGAAACTGCTCTCGTTTCTGTGCTTCTTTACGGTTGG
>CAJXXO010000175.1 GCA_913062655.1 uncultured Bacteroidota bacterium
TTCGCCAGTCAGCGGGCCTACCTCGACTCAGCCTACTACTTTTTGCAACAGGCACAGTCGGAGCCATTGCTCAGCCGGCTTTCGGCAGAAGTACAATACTATTATCTTACCGAAAACTTTCATGCCATTCGCCAACTAGGCCAACAGGTGGAGCCGGCTCAGGTAAACGATGGCTTTACCAGCTATCGGATTGGGGATGCCATGCTTAGCTTGGGCGACCAGGAGCGGGCCGGACCTTTTTTGGAAAGAGCGGTAGCACTGCAACCCCTCAATCTTGAGTTTCTCAATAAGCTCGGCAGTTGGCACATTTACCAGGGGCAATTCGCCAAAGCGCAAAACAGGTTTGAAAAAATATTGGCCGAGCAGCCTAAATATGTACCCGCCCTAAGCAATTTGGGCACCTTGTACCTCAACCTGGGAAACGCTGACGAGGGCTTGACCTTATTGCAACAGGCTATCGCACTGGACCCAGACTATGCGCTCGCCTACTTAAACTTAGCCGAATATCACGCCAAGCGTTTTAATACGGCCGAAGCAAAACAGATTCTGGAGCAATTGCTCCGTCACCAGCCGGATAATCAACAAGCGAAACAAGCCCTGCGGGCGATGCGATAGGAGGGAAAATGAGTTTGTTCAACATTAGAAAACGTCACGCCAGACCGCTGCGCATTATTGCGGTCGTATTATTGCTGGGGATCCTGGGTGGTGGGTACTATGCCTACACGCTCTATCAGCGCATATTCAACCCCAATATCAGCGGCTCTACCAACATTGTATTGTACATACGTCCGGGTGTGCAGGTAGATGACCTCAAGGATTCCCTGGCAAAATACCAGGTGTTGGATAATCGCAACTCCTTTACCTGGGTTGCCCAACAAATGGACTATAGAGGGGCGGTAAAACCCGGCCGCTATGTACTGAAGCCGGGTATGAATAACCGGGAGATTGTGAATCTGTTCCGGGGAGGTTTTCAGGAGGCCATTCTGCTTCCGATTGTAAAAAAGCGTACGCTAACCGAGTTAGCACAGTACCTGTCAGAGCGGCTCCTGTTGACCGCTAACGAGCTAATGGTGGCCTTTCAGGATGAAAGTTTACTGGATAGCCTGGGCGTAAAGCAAGAGACTTTGATAGGGCTCTTCCTGGCTGACTCGTACCAACTATATTGGACCACCTCGGCTGAGGACCTGCTGTTTAGGATGAAGCGGGAGTTTGATGCCTATTGGGATGAAGAGCGCAGGAACAAAGCTGCCGCTCATGGACTTACCCCCATGGAAGTGATAACGCTTGCCTCCATTGTAGAAGAAGAGACGGCACAAGAAGTGGAAAAACCCCGTGTGGCCGGTCTTTACCTCAACCGGTTGGAGCGGGGCTGGAAGCTGCAAGCCGATCCAACGGTGAAATAGGCGGTGGGTGACTTTTCCTTACGTAGGGTGCTTTTTGAGCATCTGGAAGTGGAGTCGCCCTACAACACTTACAAATACAAGGGATTGCCCCCGGGTCCCATTTGCATTCCTTTTAAATCTACTTTGGAAGCAGTGCTGCAGGCCGAAAACCACGATTACCTGTATATGTGCGCCAAAGAGGACTTCTCCGGCTATCACAATTTTGCCCGGACATCCCGTCAGCATGCCATTAACCGGCAGAAATACATTCGAGCACTTAACCAACGCAGAATCTATAACTAATGGTAGAACACACCACCCAAATTCGTGTCCGCTATGCTGAAACCGATCAAATGGCCTATGTGTATTATGGGGTATATCCGCAGTATTACGAGGTGGGCCGTGCCGAGTGGTTGCGAAGGTTTGGTCTAACCTACCGGCAGCTAGAGGAAAGTGGCGTAATTATGCCGGTGGCTGAGGTAAATATGAAATACTTGCGCCCAGCCAAATACGATGACCTGCTCACACAGAAGACGCGTGTCATGGAGATACCGGATAAGCGAGTCACGTTTATTTCTGAAATCTTCAATGAAGAGGGAAAACGGTTGAATGTGGGGCGTGTCACACTGGCCTTTGTGGATGCCGGCACTATGCGGCCCTGTTCTGCGCCAAAGCTTTTGTTGGACACGATTTTACCGTATTTTGAGGACAATGAAGGAAAGGATACTCCAGTGGATCAATGAGCATGCCGGCATCAAGCGGATGATCGAGTGGGCTAAGCGGGTATCCTTTATCGGCTTCGAAGGAGTGCCCATTTACTATGTAATTCGCTTTTTTCTGGAAGAGATACGAAATGAACGTTTGTCGCTGCACGCTTCATCGGTAGCCTTTTACTTCCTGTTGGCCATCTTCCCGGGGATGATATTTTTGATCACCCTCATCCCGTACTTACCGGTGCAGGACTTTCAGGGCACCATGTTTAATGCGCTCAATCAAGTGCTGCCACAACCGGCTTATGAGTTTATCCGCAGCGCCCTGCAGGATATCCTCAGCAATACTCGCTTCGACCTACTGTCCTCCGGTTTCATCCTGGCCTTTTTCTTTTCTACCAATGGGGTAAATGCACTCGTTAAGTCTTTCACGCGCGATCAGCCCATCTTTCGCAAGCGCTCCTGGATCAACCGGAAGCTGACGGTACTAAAGCTGACCGCCATTTTGTTTCTTTTGCTGATTTTTTCTGTCATTTTTATTGTACTGGGCAATCAGCTTATCGATTGGCTGACAGAGACGGTGGTGTCATTGGAGAGCTGGGCCGTGGGTTTGATCTCTTTCATCCGTTGGATAGCAATCCTGTTAACCATCTTTACCGCCATCAGTTTCATTTATTTCTATGCCCCTGCTACAGAAAAGAAGTGGCGTTTCGTCAATATCGGGTCTACGGTGGCCACCTTGCTGAGTGTCATCAGCTCGTTGGTTTTCAGCTTTATCGTTAACAACTACAACCTCTACAATGAGATCTACGGCTCTCTGGGTACATTGATCGCTATCACCACCTGGATCTACATCAATTCCATTGCGTTGATCATTGGCTTCGAATTGAACCTCAGCGTAAAATACCAAAAGGTGGTGCGAGCCGATAAGGTAGAGGCCCGAAGACGCAGACTCGCCAAAACATTGCACCCGGCCAACGAGGAAGAATAACCGCACCCATACCGCAATCTAACAACCAGTCAACGGTAGTGTAGAAATAGGTCAAACTCGAAACTTTGAACCTTAAACTCTGAACACTGAACTTTGAACACTGAACTTTGAACTCTGAACCTTAAACTCTGAACCTTAAACTTTGAACTTTCAACTTTGAACTTTCAACTCCAACCCTCTAATACCGAATAATCGTGTCGTCCTTGCTCGGCCGGTGGAGGTAAGCGCGCACAATACGCTGTGTGTCTGCGGTATGGGGTACCGGTGAAATCAGGTCCTTCGCTTCATCAGGGGAGGAGACCGTATGATCGGCATCCACGTAGCCATAGCCCACCAATTTGCCATTTTCGCAGCATACGACAGACTTTTCCGTAAAGCTGCGGCCAAGCCCGACTATAAGAACATTGGATTGCAAGTGACTCAATTCGCTAAGCGCGGTTTGCAATCTGGCATTGTGTGACTGTGGGGGCCAATCTCCCACACAAGGGCCTTCACAGCGGCCCACAGTAAAGTCCGTGCAGGCATCTGCTGTACGCTGCAAGCCAATCATTTTCTCGCACAACCCGTGATCCATCGACAATCGGTACAGGAACCTCCGTCCTTCCGCAACACTAGGGAATATGAGGTGCGGCTCTTCTTGCCCCTTGAGGCGGTTGAGCGCCAGACGCATATAGCCATTCTGGTCAAAATAGGTGTACAGCCCATACCCCTTTTCCCTTCTTTTTAAGGCCCGGTTAAAGGTGGGTTGCAGTCGTTTGATCTCTTTGGCCTCATGCAAATAGGCGATCAATTCACTGCCCGTCAGTTCATAGTCAATGTGATGTAACTGTTCAAACAAGGCCTTCATATTCTTCATTTTCAGGTCCTTGCTGAAGTGTGCATTCACACGTTTACGAATATTTCTTGCTTTACCCACATACAGCACCTGTTGGCGGTCGTCCATAAAATAGTAGACACCCGGTGTGGTGGGGAGCCCTTCATACACCTCGAAAGGCAGGTTGGGAGGCAGATTGGTTTTGTTGCCCTGCCGCTTGAGGAGCTTCAACTGATGGCCAAGTTCATGGTCCTGATCCAGGAGCAAGTGTAGCAACTGCGTGGTCGCGTAGGCGTCACCATAGGCCCGGTGCCGGCCATTGATAGAGATGTCAAGCGATCGGCACAGCTTACCCAGGCTGTAGCTGGGCAGGTCAGGCACTACGGCACGGGCATAGCGAACGGTACACAGCCGTTTTTCACTAAGTGACTGGCCGTTGAGACGAAAGTGATGCCGGAGAAAGTTGTAGTCAAACGCCACATTGTGTGCGACAAAGATTTTGTCTTGTAACAGCGGCAACAGGGTATCGGCTATATCGGCAAAGGTAGGCGCATCGCTCAGCATAGACTGGGATATGCCCGTCAGGCCTTCAATGAAGGAGGGTATCCTGCGCCCCGGATTGACCAGGGTCTCATATTCCTCAATTACCTCTTTCCCGTTGGTGATTACCACCGCTACCTCGATAATACCATCCTGCTCCGGACGACCGCCCGTAGTCTCAAGGTCAACTACTGCATATAAAGGTGATGACGCCATAGTACAAGGCTACAAAGGTAATAGAGAATGGAAAAGTAGGACATTACACCGGCATGGTCTCCCTGACATGGGTAAAGCCGTAAGCAAAAACGCTAAACTACTTTGAACCCCGAACCCTAAACTTTGAACGCTGAACCCTGAACTTTGAACTTTCAACTTTGAACGCTGAACTATGAACTCTGAACTTCCACCACTTCTGCTACCACAAAGATGCTGCCGCCCACATAGATCATATCATTGGGCTGCGCAGCCGCTTTGGCTGCGGTAAGGGCATCCTGCACGCTACCATGCACGGTACCGGTTAGTCCGGCCTGCCGGGCTGCCTTGGCGAGTGCATCAGCAGCCAGCCCACGGGGAATGTCCGGCCGGCAGAAGTAGTAGATAGCCGTTTGGGGCAATTCTACAAAGAAGGATTTCAGTTTCTTATCGGATACCGTGCCGAATACAATGTGCAACCGGTCGTGGTCAATTTCCTCCAACTGCTCCATTACATGAACCAGTCCTTCCGGGTTATGTGCACAATCGGTCAGGATCATGGGATGCTTCTCTTGCAACACCTGCCAGCGACCGATAAATTGTCCGATACGCTTGAAATGGTGTAAGCCGCGCAACAGGGCCTGTTTGGGGATGGAGACATCGCGTTCCATAAGTTGCGATAAGGCCAGGATACTGGTGACCGCATTTCTTACCTGGTAGGCAGCACCCGTACCCAGCACCACTTGTGAGACATCATAGGGGAGTGGCGCATCGATGGCCAGGGTAAGTTCACTGAGTGTCCGGTTGACTACCGCGACCCGGATTTCCTGGTCGGCATACAAAATGGGCGATTGCCTGCCGAAGGCCATGTCATCAAAAGTGGGTGCGGTGTCTTCATGGGTTTCCCCAATCACCACAGGTGTGCCCGGTTTTATAATACCTGCTTTCTCAAAGGCGATCTCCGGTAAGGTATCGCCCAGGTATTGCTGGTGGTCAAAGCCCACATTCGTAATGACACTGAGCAGCGGCTGAAGAATGTTGGTAGAGTCCAACCGGCCACCCATGCCCGTTTCGATGACCGCAATATCCACTTCCTCCTCAGCAAAATACTGGAAGGCCATCGCCACGGTGATCTCAAAGAAGGAGGGCTGTATGGTGGCAATATGCGGTTTGATTCG
>CAJXXO010000176.1 GCA_913062655.1 uncultured Bacteroidota bacterium
TGTGGAAAGTGAGGAGGGACGTGGCTCTACCTTTACCGTCACCATTCCTGTAAAGAAGAGTGATACGGTGCAGCAAGAAGCCGCAAAGAGAGAGCAGCACAGCGACAAGGCCAGCCTGGAAGGCTACCATGTACTGCTGGTAGAGGACAACCGTGTCAATCAGCGGATTGCAATGCGATTTTTACAGCGATGGTCGGCAGAAGTAACGCTGGCAGAAAATGGACAGGAGGCAATGGATATCATGGCCAAAGCGTCATTTGACTTGGTATTAATGGATTTGCAAATGCCTATTATGGATGGCTATGCTTGCGCCCGTGCCATTCGCCAGTTGGACGACCCTGCTAAAGCCGGTATTCCCATCATTGCCCTTACGGCTTCCGCCTTGATAGAGGTACAAAAGGAGGTGCTCGGTGCTGGCATGAATGACTTTGTAACCAAACCATTCAATCCGCAAGACCTCTACAAAAAGATCGCTAAGCAGCTTCGTTAGTAGGCGCCATTAAACCTTCGGATAAACCACTCCAGCCCAAAGAGGCCTACCAGTACAAAGAAGATCCATTTTAAATTGATGATCGCCTGTGTGGTGTAGGTATCCCGTAATACAGGTCGTACATCTTCGCGGTTGCGAATGTTGTCCGCGAGTTGATCGACTTGGCTGGGGAAAACCAAGGCTCCTCCGGTCTGCTGCGCCAACTGATACAACAGTTGATGATTGGCCGTGGTTTGTCGTGCTTCCAGGTTGACCGGTTGTACGCTGAATTGCCCATCGGTGGTAAAAGCCTCACCATTAAAAGTCGTAGTGGCGGTGTAGGTATAGTTTCCCACAGGAAAGTAACCGGCCTCAAGGGTGTACGCTTCTCCCGAACGATTGAACGTAAAGGGGTAAACCTCGCCTTCGCTGTTTGCTATCTCAAGCTGTACATCCGGTGTGTTTATCAGCTCGTAGGCGGCATTGTACAGCTCGGCTTCCAGGCGCACCGGTTCATTTTCGTCAAAGATATTCTTCGGCAAACTAACGCGAAATGCTCGTTTATCAGCCTTCACCGCCAGGTACTGTACCATCTTACGCAAAAAGTTATCAATCGCCTCATGATTGTTATGCTGCAGGTAGTGATACAATCGCCACCGCCAGATGCCCGTCCCGATCCAAACCGCCTGTCGTTCATCTACCGTCTGCCGGAAGGTGAGCAACGGATAGTCGGTTTGCACTGCACCAATCTGTTGGGTAAGCAGATTGACAGCGTCAGTAGCGGTAGCGTAGTCACCAAAAGGCGCTTGCAGTGGCGGGTACTTCCTTACCTGTTGTGGCCATTCTTCCGGTACCTTAAATAGATTGAAGCGCGACTGTACAGCCGCCTGCACCTCGTTTAGACTGCCATTGGCATTGTTGATGCGAACCATATCCTGCACCTGCTGAAAAGCGTTCAGTTGTGTCTGTGCCCCCAGAATGTACCAAAGGGGCAAGTCTGCCTCTTGTAATTGTTGAATAAGGGCGATATCGCTATTCTTCACCGGCAATTGATGGAGAATGGCCAGGTCATATTGTTCGGGTTGCGCTACACCTTCTTTTGCATAGCGAAGGGTAACCTCATAATTGCGGTTTTTTTCGAGTGCAGCCCGCAGGGCGGTAAGGTCGGGGTGGGGCGCATGGGCCAGCATGAGTAGCTGCTGCCGACTGTCTAACACCTCGATAAATATTCGTTGTCGGTTATTGAGGGCAGAGGCCTCCCCTTCGATGGGGCTCAATTGTACCGCATACTGCTGCACGCCTGTTGCCTCCATATCCAGGAAAATGCTTTTCTCTATCCACTCCTCGTTGGCATCCAATCGCAGCACCTCCTGGTGCGCTATTGTATTGCCTTCAGGCGTAATGTGCGTGAGGGTAAGTTGTGAGTTTTGGCCAGCCAGGTTGTAAGCAGCAATGCCTAGTTGTACCTCCAGTTTATCGTCCAGATAGGCGATGCTGTTGTGCCGCACTTGCGAAAGTTGGAGGTCTTTCGGTTGCACCGTATCGCCCAGTGCGATCGTGTACACGGGGGCATCCAACTGTGAGGCACCATACAATGGGTGGTTTCCCTGGTTGTATACACCATCGGATACGACTATGATAGCACCTACATTTTGGTTGACATAGCGATCATACAATCCGTTAAATGCTTGCCCCATATCCGTCACCTTAGCGGCAAACTGTACGGGCAACCCCTCTGCCAGACTTTCGCCAAAACGATACGTCTCCACCCGGTAAGATTCGCCCAGCGATGCCGTGGCCTCGGCTAAGGTAGCTGCCAGGGCTGCAGAGTCTTCAGCCGTTTGCTGGTAGCGTATGGATAAGCTCTCATCTTGCACTACGAGAATGATCGGTTCCTCTGATTCGGTGGTACGGGTGCGTAGGAAAGGCGAAAGCAATAAGAAGCAGAGTGCCGTAACCCCCACAAACCGCAAGGCGGTCAAACCCACTAACCACCGCTGCGTGCGCGCAGAGGCATACTGAAAGGTGGTAGCCCGATAGTACAATCCTCCGGCATACACCACCCCGGCCAGGATGCATAATAGGATAAACCATGTCGGATACTGAAAGGCCAATTGCTCCATGCGACAACTTCTCCGCTTCTAACCGCTATCACGGTCGCTTAGTATGCCCTGTGGGCAAAAAATGATCAGGTATTCAACGCACCACATACGCTCACCGTTTGGCCCGATACGTAAGTGGATAGGTCGCTGGCGAGAAAAAGGGCTACATTAGCCACCTCGGCTGTGGTACCAAAGCGCTTCATGGGAATATTGCTGAAGTAATTCTCTTTGGTTGCCTCGTCCAACTGATCGGTCATCTCCGTTTCGATGAAGCCGGGTGCAATGGCATTGCAACGAATGTTTCGTGACCCCAATTCCTGCGCAATAGACTTGGTAAACCCAATGATACCTGCTTTCGAGGCCGCATAATTGCTTTGTCCGGCATTACCTTTCATACCTACAATGGAGGTGATGTTGATGATAGAGCCACCCCGGTTTTTCATCATCGGCCGGGCCAACTGCTTGGTCATATTGAAAACCGATTTCAGGTTGGTGTCGATCACCTTGTCCCACTGCTCTTCGCTCATGCGAAGAATCAGGTTGTCTTGCGTAATACCGGCATTGTTCACCGCAATGTCGATAGCGCCAAAATCGGCTAGTATACTGGTGATCAGCTTTTCGGTATCTTCAAAACTGGCCGCATCACTTTGATAGGCTTTGGCTTGCACGCCAAGACCGGTTAACGCTTGCTCCAACTGTTGGGCCCGCTCAGCAGAGGAGCGATAGGTAAAGGCCACATCTGCTCCAGCCTGTGCAAAGGTGCGGGCTATGCCTTCGCCAATGCCACGGGAAGCTCCCGTCACAATGGCTTTCTTTCCTTCAAGTAGTTTCATGGGTGTCAATTATGTCGCTAAGATAAGGCCTTTGCCTTGGAACACTAATGGTGGATTCTACGTACGCTTTTCATACGTATACCACCGCATCGTTACAGAATCTAATGGATATGATGTAATTTAACCAACTGTACCCCAAAAGCTAAGCTGTTGTTACGCCTCTTATTGCTGATTCTTGTATTTGCCCCAACGATACTGTGTGCGCAAACCATTGATAGTTTGCGGCAAGTAGCGGCTCAATCTGATCTTTCTACCGAAAAAAGAATAGCCGTCTATGTCGATTTGGGCTTCGCCTATTGGCAGGTTGATGCGGATTCAGCATTGTGGTATGGCGAAGAAGTGTTGAAACTGGCCACCGACATTGAGCAGCAAAAAGGGCAGATGGAGGGCCACAACATTAAGGGCATTGCCTACTGGGCAAAGGGCAATTACCCTGAAGCCATTGACGCTTACCGTAAGGGCTTGGCTATTGCCCAATCAGACACGGCTTTTGCTTATGCTATTCCCTCCTTGTTAACCAATATTGGAATTTGTTTTAAGGAAATCGGTAGCTACGACAAAGCCCTGGACAACTACCTGAACGCACTGTCGCTGGTAAAAAACAACCCGGTTACCTACGCCAGTACCCTCAACAATATCGGCCTGATCTATCAGGAGCTACATCAATATGACAAAGCCCTTTCCTATCATCAGCAAGCCCTGGCGGTAGCCGATACGTTCACTCGCTACCCCCGGGTTAAGGTTAGTATCCGCAACAATATTGGTAATGTACACTTTCATCAAAAGGCTTGGACTAAGGCAGAAGCCAGTTTTCTGCAAGCCCTCGAGGAGGCTCGTGAGCTTGGCGCTAAAGGGGCAGAGGCTGACGCGTTGAACAATTTAGGTGTATTGGCCCAAGAGCGCCAACAGTGGACTAAAGCACGAGAATATACACTAGCATCGCTGCGGCTGGCTGAAGAGACGGGACAACAGGTGGAGGTGGGGGAAGCGCTGTTGCGGTTAGCAAAAATTGAACGGGAAACCGATAAACTCTGGAATGCGCGCTATTTTGCCGACAGTGCGCTTTCTATAGGGAAGCGCCACGATCAGTTGTCGCTACAGCGCAATGCCAATCAAGAGTTGGCCCAGGTATACGAGGGGCTGCGCTATGGGATGAAGGCTCTGGAATATTACAAAGCATTTGATCAATTATCAGACAGCTTACTCAGCGAAAAGAAGACCCAACAGATACAAGAGATTGAAGCCGCATATGCCCTACGTAACATAGAGGCAGAGAATGAGCAATTGGCAGAACTGGCTGCCTTGCGTGAAGCACAGGTGGAAAGGGAAAAGAGACGAAGCGGCTGGTTGGCTATTGGCGTGGTGGTATTGGCCGGCCTGGCCATTGCGACCATCATTTTGTTGTTGATGGTGCGCAAGAGCTTGGCCCAACAGCGAAAGCAAAAAGCAGAATTGGAAGAGCTCAATGCCATCAAAGACCAGATGTTCTCGATCGTGTCACACGACTTCAAAAGCCCGCTCAACTCCCTGCGCAGTATCCTCAACCTGGTAGAAGAGGGAGAACTTACCGATGACGATCTCAAGCGGGTTATTCCAGCGCTGCAAAAGGAATTGGGGCACTCCTCGCAGCTATTGGAAAACTTACTCTTTTGGGCCAAGACCCAGATGAAAGGAATTAAAGTACATGCCAATGAGATTGACTTGCGGCCCCTCATTCGCTTTGATGAAGACCTGCTGCTTCCTATGGCCGAGAAAAAAGAGATTGAGCTGAAGGTGGACCTACCGGAGTCGCTGCCCGCCTATGCCGATGAGGATATGATCCAGTTGGTGATACGCAACATCATGAGCAATGCCATCAAGTTTACCCCACAAGGCGGTACGGTAAAGGTGAATGCTTTTACCGAAGAAGAACATTGGTGCATACAGGTGAAAGATACGGGTGTGGGCATTCCTCCGGAGAAGAAAGCCCGCCTCTTTGAAATGAACAACAATTACAAGACGCGGGGCACCGATAATGAGAAGGGCAGTGGCCTGGGGCTTAAACTATGCAAAGAGTTCATCGAGAAAAATCGGGGTTGGATTTGGGTAAGCTCAGAAGAAGGCGAAGGGACCACCTTTTCATTTACCGTCCCCAAGCGGCCACCCTTGGATTGAGTAATCCGCACGTTCCGTTTTTGGTTAACCCCGCTTTTGGTACTTTCCAGTTATGAGCCAACAAGAACCTACCCGCTGCGCCTGGTGCGGCACCGATCCGCTGTATGTCGCCTATCACGATGAGGAGTGGGGTGTGCCCGAACATGATGATCGCAAACTTTTTGAGGCGGTTATTTTGGATGGCTTTCAGGCCGGGCTGAGCTGGCTGACGGTGTTGAAGAAGCGGGAGAA
>CAJXXO010000177.1 GCA_913062655.1 uncultured Bacteroidota bacterium
TGCCTTTTTTGCGCTGACCGGTAAGCCGATTGTAGAGGGCAAAAGGCTCAAGTGTAGGCGTGGTAACCATACGCAAATCCGAAGGTACATCACCTAACAATGAATCGTCCGTATTTGGATAGCTACCGTTTTTTGGGGTAATGATAATAGGATCCCAACCATTATCCGGGAGGAATTTGGCGAACTTGAGCCAACGCTGTACCCCAGGCCCACTGGCCGGGGGCCAGTAGTATGTGACCAGTAATACTTTCTTGTTATCAGGCATTTACCGTTGGATCCGTTTTGCCTTGCCGCTGCCGATACCCCATATACAAACTGCCCAATATCACCAACAAGAATAGAATCGATCCCGCCAATGAAATGGTCTTCCCTGTGTAATAGGAGGTTGGGGTAAAGGTCCAGGTGATGGTGTGCTCTCCCGCTGGTAGACGAAGACCGCGGAGCAGATAATTGACCCGGATATACTCTGCGGGCTCACCATCGATGGTGACTTCCCATCCTTTGTCGTAGTAAATGTCGGAGAATACAGCCAATCGCTCCCCGGATGCCTGGCTTTGGAACACCAACTCATTCGGGGCATAACTGGTGAGGGTAATCTGGTCACTTGGGGCTGGCTGATAGTCGGATAAGCCGTCCAGGTAGCGTGCAAACCGCTTGTCTACAATAGCTTCGACTGCCGGATTAAACTGGTAAATCTGGCGAATTTGAGCCTGCACCGGAGCAAGGCCTTTGTCCTTGACTACAATATCTGCCGAGTCTGAACTGCCAATTGTGTAGGTCTTATTGGCCTGGAGATTTTGTTGTGTCAGGTCTATGGCGTGGCCATAGGTCTCGTATTCTGGGTTGGTAGAAATGTATAGGGTTTCAAAGGATCCTACCGTATCGATACTGTTTGCCTCCTGGTGGGCGTAAATATTCTCTCCGCCAGTGAGGTCTTTTACCTCGTACACTTTGTCCAGGTAGGCGATCTCGCGGTTGGCATTGGAGACCAACTTATAATCAGCTACAAACCACGCATTCCCCAGTGCACCGGGATTCTGTTGTGGTTGGGGCTGTCCACCTTGCCCTTGGGTAATGAAGTACTTTGTATTTAGCATATTTAATACCGGCATATGTTGCAGCCCGATGTGATAATCGATCATATCCTGATAGCGCTGCAGCTTGGCTGGGTGGTACCCCCCAATGCTGTTGTGGTGGTAAGAGGTAATGGCATCATTGAAGGGGTTGCGGGTGAGATTGAATACCCGATAGTACGGATCGGGATCCTGCTTGATCGCCAAGTCGGCCTGTGTAGGCTGAAAGGCCTGATCATATTCTCTTGGTGTGACGAAATCGTCATTATTCAAGTACCGCTTACTTACAGCCCAGACATCAACCAGCAATAGGAGAGCCAGGGCGCCATATACGATATTCTTATTGGTGAGCTTGCCGCGAAGGTAAAAGAGTAGGAGCCCACCCAGCAGCACCACAAAAATAGTTGACCGGAGGGTGTCCATGAGGTACAATCGCTGACGGTCTTCGGCCAAGGCATCAGTAAGCTGATTGAGAACACCCGCTTGCTGTGGGTCACTGGGGTTTAAGCCAAACATGCGGGCATAGTTCTGTGCGTCAGCGGCCACGGTAAAGTCTCCGGTGAATCCGGCTACGGCTATGATGCCAAGGATAACAAGCACGGTGGTACCGGCATAATTGAGCCGTTTGATAGCCGCCATTTTATCCTCCATGCGCATAAACTGATGTAACCCAAACAGCCCCAATAAAGGCATCAAGACCCCAGCGATGTGCAAGGCCATAGATGGAGTTCTAAATTTGTTGTAGAAGGGTAAGTGTTGAAACAGGATTTCATTGAATGCACCAAAATGTCGCCCCCAAGCCATCAGGAAGGAGAGGATAATGGCGATGAGAAAGGCCCACTTCATCGGCATACGCAGTAGTAGCATACCCAGGAAAAACAGGAATATAACCCCCGCTCCAAAATAGACGGGTCCCTCTGTAAAGGGCATTTCTCCATAATACAATGGTACATTGTCTAAAATCTGCTGTTGCTGCGCTCGTTGCAGCCGAAGGCTTTGCAGCACTTCAGCCGTAGCCGATCCTTCGCCCAGCGATTCACGTGTGCCACCACCCATGTAGTAGGGCACCAACGTAGTCAGCGACTCTTCCGGCTTGGTAGACCATCGCATGGCGTAGTCAAACTCCAAACCGCCCTTGTTTTCCTTGAATTTCAACTCAGAACTGCCACCACGCATGGTTTCCTGTCCGTGTGTGTATACGGACCAAAGCTTAGCTGTATTGGGCGCAATACCAATCAAAGCGGCAACCAATAGCAGGCCACTGGCCTTGGCAAATTGAGGAATCCTTTTCTCCCGTACCGCTTCAATTCCAAAAGCTAGCGCAATAAATAGGGCCATAATAAGGGCGTAGTAAACAATCTGGACGTGATTGTGCATGAACATCAAACCGGTAAATAGGGTGGTCAGCGCTATGCCACCCCATATTTTACCACGATAGGTTAACAGTATGCCCCCAAGCATTCCGGTAGAAAGCCCCATGGTGGCCACCTTTCCATTGTGGCCGGCATCTAGCGATATCAGGTAGTTGCTGGAAAAGGCAAAGGCCAGCGCACCTATGGCACTCAACCAAACATTGACCCCCATGCCTCGCAGCAGAACAAACATGCCTATGAGTAACATTACGATCATATTGGCTGGTGCCGGTATGGCGCCCAAAATATTGTGATTGATAAACCGGGTGATGTCTGTCTTGTAGAGCGTGGAAATGTTAAAAGAGGTCATACCGCTGAACATCCGGTTGGTCCACAGCGCTTCCTCACCTTTTTGCTCTCGAAAGTCTTTGATTTCCTTTGACCAACCCTTCCATTGCACTATATCGCTCTGGTATAGCCGCTTGCCATCCAATATGGGAGAACAATAGGCAATGGCTAACACGATGAAACCCACCAACACGATAATGTGCTGTATGATTTGTCGCTTTAGATCGGGCTGTAGTTGCATACGAAACGCTTACTGTTCAAGGGTTAGAAAGAAGGGCTAAAGATATAAATTATTGCCTGCTTCACTTTCCGCCAAATCGCAGTCAACTCTACTGCGCTAGCCATGTTTTCTTGGTATTTTTGGGCGAAGGAGCCAAGCATAATGGTATGAAAGAAAAGATTATTGTCACGGGTGCCTGTGGGCAGATCGGTTCAGAGTTGACAGTGGCACTGCGCGAGCAATGGGGAAACGAGGCAGTCATTGCGACTGATGTCAAAACACCGGAAGGGGAGTTAGCAGATGGTCCATTCGCCCATTTTGATGTGCTTGACCGCGATCGACTGGGCGCCCTGATCCAACAGCATAAGCCTACACAAGTCTATCACCTAGCTGCCATGCTTTCGGCTACGGCCGAAAAATATCCGTTGAAAGGATGGCAACTAAACATGGACAGTTTGCTGTACCTGCTGGAGGCGGCCGTTGAAGCCAACATTAGAAAGGTGTTCTTTCCCAGCTCCATTGGGGCATTTGGTTCGCATACGCCTAAGGACCAAACACCACAATACACTACGATGGACCCTTCTACCGTATACGGTATCAGCAAACTGGCAGGTGAAGGTTGGTGTCAATACTATTTTGAAAAACGAGGACTGGATATTAGAAGTGTACGTTATCCGGGCTTGATTAGCTATAAAACACTACCAGGTGGAGGCACTACCGATTATGCGATCGACATTTTCTACCAGGCACTGCAAAAAGGAAACTACACCTCTTTTCTGTCTGCCGACACCCCACTACCCATGATGTATATGCCTGATGCCATCAAAGGGACTTTGCAACTCATGGAAGCACCAGCAGATCAGCTTACGGTTAGAACCTCTTATAATTTTGCGGGTTTTACCTTCACCCCCGATCAATTGGCCCAAGCTATTCAGCAACATATCCCCTCCTTTACCATACAGTACGAACCGGATTACCGGCAGGCTATAGCCGACAGTTGGCCCTCTTCTATTGATGATAGCTTTGCCCGAAAAGAGTGGGGATGGCAGCCTGGTTATTCTCTGGAAGATATGGTAGCGGATATGCTCAAAAATATTCGGGCGAAGACAGCGACTAATACTTACTGACGCTGACGCATTACCTCATACAACACCATGCCCGCAGCTACACTTACATTATAAGAATCGAAGGGACGTTGCATGGGTAAGGCGATCTCTTCATCACAGGCAAAGCGCAGGGGCGTGCTGACACCCGTTTCCTCAGCGCCCAGGATAAAGGCACAGGGCCCTTTGGCATCTACCGCTGACATGGTCGATGACGCTTCACCCGCCAGCGCATAAACAGCTATACCATATTGCTGTAATTGTTGGATCAGCTCTACCAGGCTATGGTGGCGGCATACAGAGAGGTGATGCAGGGCACCGGCAGAGGTCTTAATGGCATCTTCATTGATACTGGCAGTACCTTTAGCAGGAACCACAATTGCATGTGCACCAGCCCCATAGGCAGTGCGGGCGATGGCGCCTAAGTTACGCACATCGGTGATGTGGTCCAGCAAGAGAATGAGCGGCACTTCCCCCTTTTCAAAGGTCTGCGCTATTACATCCTGAATATCGTAATAGCGTATCAGGCTCACTTGTGCCGCTACGCCTTGGTGGTTGCCCTTTACCAATCGATTGAGTCGTTCGGCCGGCACCCAGTGAATAGGCACTCCATGCGACTTTGCCAACGCACGTAGCTCAGGAAGGCCTTCCTTCTTTAGGGAAGCCAAGGCATAGATCCGGTCTACAGACTCACCGGCCTGCAGGGCTTCCCTAATAGGCTTGCGCCCGTACACCCACTGTAGTTTCTCTTTGGTCAAGCCCCTTACATTTCACGAAGCGATGGATCAAGCAGACTGATATCCAGTTCTTGCTCCATGGCCAAGATATTGTCTCGCACCGTGCGCGCATATTCTGTATCCCCATTCTGGCGGTATAGCTGAATCAGAGAATTCATTACGCTCAGGTTGTTGAAGAGCTGCTGACCATAGTAGTTCATCTGATTGGCTTGTTGATTATTCATCCGGAAGAGGAAATCGGGGGCATTCCCAAATCGCTTGCGCAGGTTATCTAAGTCGCCCGCTTCATAGTTGTAGGCTACTTCTTGTTGTGCAAGTTCAAAGAAAGGCTCCGTCCAGGCCTTAGCTTTTTCCATATCTCCCAGGTTGACGTGGGTATTGATTACGGGGAACACATTTTCAATAGCTGTATACGGTACGTTGTGGGTCGGGAATTTTTCTTCCAACAGTGCCAGTACCTGTCGAGCCTTCTCTTTCTTACCTTCCGATGCCATTACTTGTGCCAGGAAGATCAGATTGCCCCGCAGCATCTTGGCGGTACGCATTGCGGTCTCTTCCATATACACATGGTCCTCGCTATCCAGGTTGCCCCATTTCCACTTGTTTACGATGTTGTCAAACATCATATCCGTGTTGTTAAATTCACGGTTAGTGCCTGGAGGGTTAGCCGGTATGAGTCGCCAGGCCAGCCCTTCCCTTTGCATGTACTTACTCAGTCCCATGTGCTTTCTGCGGTCAACGGTAACAGAGAAATATATCGGGCGCTCCGGGAAATTACTGGCTACAATATCCAGGATGATCATCTCATCACGAACGATGGTGTTCTTGTTTTGGCCTCCCACGCTACCTCGCAATTCGCTGACCATGCTATTGGCAAACTGATCGGGTACCATGCCGGCCAACACT